>NZ_JBBNGE010000100.1:0-3481 GCF_040095255.1 Segatella sinensis
TAAATTCAATGCAATTCTTGCTGTAGTACAACAGTAAGACGATTACTCATGCCCATAGGGGTGCTGAGTAGTTACGATTATCCTCGCCTTGATACCCTGTTCCTTACTATGCCTATAGCCTGGAAAGGAAACGTGGAGCAATATGCTGGGCGTTTACATAGAGAATATGAAGGAAAGTGTGAAGTGTACATATATGATTATGTGGATATTCGTGTTCCACTTTGCGACTCTATGTATCGTAAACGATTGAAAGGGTATATTAAAGCTGGATATGGAAAGAATGTGACATCACTTGTACCTGACAAAAATCCTCAAGAACTGATATATGAACAAAACAATTACGAAGCGGCATTCCGAAATGATTTGGCAAAAGCCAAACATTCTGTTGTTATCGCAGTACCGAAAGTGAAGTTCAAATATAAACCCTCTATCATGTCTGCACTCGCAAACCTTCTTCATAATGGGGTTTCTGTGGTTGTACATGTTAAAGAGGAAGGGGCTAATGAGATAGAACTGTCAAATGCTGGAATGGATGTGGTTTGCAACAAGGAACAAACGCTACAATGTGCTGTCATAGACAAGGCTATTGTCTGGTATGGAAATATCAACTTCTTTGGCTATAACTCGGAAACAAATAATGTCATGCGAATTGCTGACCATAAAATAGCTAACGAAATGATGGAAATCCTATACTCTGCCACGGAAAACAAGGTAAATGGAGGTTAAATTAAATAGACGTTTAATCTCATTTTTTCCTGTTTTGTGGTAATCTAGAAACCTCAGTTGTAGGTATCCGATACTTGATGCCTGCACCTGAGGTCTTGGTTTATAATTCGAGCATGTCGAAGTACATGGCTCTAGTGTACTTGTTGTCATCGTTCCTATCTGAATCAAAACGATAAATATTCATCCTAAAAGTGCATTATATGTTAGATTCCATTTTTTGTTGATTTCTTCAACTTCTGCATACAGTTTCTCTCGATTAGCTCTCCTCTGATCAGGAGTCAAACTTTCCACTCGCTTCATTTCTTTAACGAAGCGTTCAGCATCTTTACCCATTAGAATTGGGGTTTCTCTTATTGGTCTTGCCATATTCATATCCTCCTATTATTTTGATGTTTGTATATTTCTGTGGCAAAAATACGTTTTTTTCTGAAGTAGGCAAGAAAAAGCTAAGAAATGTGATTGAATCTTAGTCTTTTTTAGTTTTTTCTTTCTTTCCAGAAGAAAAACAGAAAGATAGAAAATAATCTTTTGAAAGCTTGCCAGTTTCATTTCTTTTTATTATTTTTGCAAACATAAATATCAGTATATTGAAGATAAAGGCTGATATAATGGATAAATATCATTATAATGATAGATAAATAAATGAAAGATTATGGCAGATTTATATGAATATTCTACTCCAGAGTTGGTACGCTTGCTGGGAGTGAGATTCAAGGAATATAGAATGAGATGCAATCTCACCCAGAAAGAGGTAGCCGAGCTTACTGGGCTTGGCTTGACCACCATCCATAAATTTGAGAATGGCACAGCTGGCAATCTTTCGCTAGCCACTTTTCTCCTCTTGCTGAAGGTGGTGGGGCAGATTGATGCTATAAATGATGTGCTTCCAGAGCTGCCCCCTTCCCCGTATCTGATGAGAAGGGATGAGAAGAAGGCACAGAGAATTCGTCATACTAAACAATATAAATGAAAATAGTCAACTTTCAATTAATACATTGGAGGTTGGCTTTTTCTAGCTCCTGGTTAAATGGCTTAGATGGTTTTATATCTCATAATACTAAAAATTCGCACAGAAAGTTGGTGACCTTCATTTGATGAAGGTCACCATATTGAACAGGAGTTGGTGGGGGTTATCTGATGAAGGTTACCACATTATTTAATTGATAATCAATAAGTTGGAATGGATTTACTTATTGCTTAAACAGGTCATCCATTGTAATCTCGCTCTGTATCATGCCGTATTGGGCATTTCTTGCCACTCCGTAAGTCGTAACGAAGGTGAGGTGCAGAGCTTTGCTGGTACCAGTGGTTTCTCTGAACAACTCACGGCGATAGATGATGTGTTCCAGATAGGAAGGAGTAATCTCGAAGGGCTTCATCGAAAACTTCATTTCGCATAGGTTGATGGTCTGGTCTCGTCGGTCGATTACCAAATCTATCTGGGCGCCTTCTCGCTTCTTTCCCTCAGAATCCACGCTGGCAGGTGCCGACCATGAGCAGATGGATGCCTGAACCCCCTCAATGCCTAGGGCACGTTTGATTTGCCTGATATGATGCAGGCATACCTGCTCGAAAGCATAGCCGCACCAGGCACGATGACTTGGCGAATCAATGGTGTCGGTCCAGAAAGTATCGTCCATGCCAGTGGAGTTCTTGATGTAGCGCAGGTGGAATAGGGAGAAGAGGTCGGTGAGCTGATATACTGCATCTCGCTGCTTCTTGTTGATGGGGTAGTAGCGGCGGATGAAATCGCAGTTGCAGAGATCATCCAATACCTCTGATAGTCCGCCATTGTCAGGAATTTTGCATTCGCGGATGATGTCCTGTCGGGTCAAGCCCTTTGCCTTTTGAGAAAGTATCTCCACTACTTTACGATAGTTTCTGCTATCCTTGAAAAGCGAACGGAACAGGAAGTCGAACTCTCTTCTCAGTTCACCGTTCTCCTCAAAAAACAGCTTGTTGATGTTTTGAGCCAGGCTTAAATGGGTTTTGAGCATGTTTAGATAGTAAGGCGTGCCACCTAGCATCATATAGCATTCTACTGTCTGGTGTCGGTTGAATACGATATGATTGTTCTGCAGAAATTCCTCAGTTTCACCTAATGAGAAAGGTGCAAGATAGATGCTGCGGGTTACCCGGTTGTGTAGCCCACCCTTGTCTCCCAACAGCTTATTGACCATCCATGAGGTGGCTGAACCGCATACCACGAGCATGAGGTTCTGGTCTGAAGCCCATTGGTTCCAGAAGAGTTCGATAGCGCTGATGAAGTTGGAGCGTGGGGTGTCGAACCAAGGAAGCTCATCGATGAAGACCACTTTTCGTCTCTCACCGAGAGAAGCCAGATAGTCTTTTAGCTGGAAGAATGCTTCCAGCCATGTCTGAGGGGTCTTTCGCTTGACGCCTGAGTATGATTCCAGGGTCATCTTGAAGTTAAAGAGCTGATCTTTCTTGGTAGCCTGATAAGCTCCTGTAAAATAGAAGTCAAACTTTTCTTTGAAGAATTGTTTCACCAGGAAAGTCTTGCCGATGCGTCGTCTTCCATAGACTGCTACGAATTCCGGTTTGTTGGATTCATAGCAATCCTGCAACGTTTTCTGCTCTTCCTTGCGTCCTATTATTTTTTGTAGCATAATGGTAAAGTCTTATTTTATGATAACAATTAGCCCTAAGGCTCTGATATCTAAGTAGGTCTGCGGGGTTACCCCCGCTTTCCCCTTCAAGAACCGTGCATGCGACTTTCACCGCACACGGCTCG
>NZ_JBBNGE010000101.1:0-3457 GCF_040095255.1 Segatella sinensis
AGGATGAAGAAAATAAGCAAAATCAAGTTTATGCTTTATTAACGAGAAGTTTTCTATAGGGGTGCTGAGTAGTTACGGATAATCGAAACCTTCGCCTACATACTTTCCTGTAGCTACAATCACAAGTGATTCTGATATGGGTATTGACTGTAGATTTTGTAATGCAAGACGTTTTTCTTTAGCAGAATCCGCACCAATGAGTTGTATAACATGATCGGCAAATGGCATTAGCATTTGTGCCAACACCTTGACATGAGCTGTACGAGTTGTCAGCACTAAAGGTGTTCGTCCTTTTTGAATTGCAGCCTTGACATCCTCCATAACGAATTCATTTCTAACCTTATCCCCGGATAACTCTTGCGTTATTTGAACATAATTTTTACGGTCTGATATAACGCTTCGGAACGAGGTAAACCTTGGAATTAGCAGGCGTTTGAATCCTTGATTTTCCATTTGACTCTTGGCATCAGAGGTAAATCTTATCTTTCCGCATTGCATAAATATAATAGGTTGATGCCCATCTTTTCTGATTGGAGTTGCGGTCAAACCATAAACAAAAGTAGCAGTCACTTGTCGAAGAACTTGCTCGAAGCTGACAGAGGACACATAGTGACATTCATCGACTATCACCATACCGTAATCCTTGACAAAAGGCTTTACTTCGTCATTATTTAAACAAGAGTGTATCAAAGCTATATCAATGATTCCATGCAACGTGTTCTTGCCTGCATACAAACAACCGATGGCAGAGGATTTCGTTTTTCTTCCTCGTTTTGTTTCAGGCTTTTCTATTGTTTCATCAATTTTAAGAAACGATTCCAACCGCTCCTTCCATTGCTCAAGCAATGCCTTGTTGTGAACAAGTATTAGTGTATTGACCTTTCTCTTTGCTATCATTCCGATGGCAAACACGGTCTTTCCAAACGCTGTTGTTGCTGATAGTGTTCCGACATTATGCCCAGCAAAAGCTTCCATTGCCTTTTGCTGTTCTTCTCGAAGACCTCCTCTGAATGTAACCTTTATACTACGCCCATGGTTAGTCTTGTCTGAAATCAAAACCTTAACATTATGCTGGGTTAGGATGGCACGAACCGCATCCTCACAACCACGAGGAAGAACAAGATAGTCGTCTGTTATTTCCGAACACGAAATGATACGTGGAATATTATACGTAGACAGGCGCATTCCTTGCTTCTCATAAAATTCAGGATTACGGAAAGCAGCCATGCGCTTGAAAACGTTCACGCATTTGGTAGACAGACTTGCCAAAGGTATATATAGCATATTAGCTCTTGTCAGCACAATTTCCTTTGGATAACAATCTGTTTGCATCATATCCATTTGAGGTGTCTCCCAAGGCTTTGCCTCACTGGTCTTCAAGAGTTCGCCCAATGTTGGCACAGTATGTAGCCGTAACAACATATCAAGTTCTACCTCCGACAACTTACGAATTTGTGATAACAATTCCCATTGGTCAGCATACGCATTGAAATCTTCATCAACGAATACACTGTTTCCTTTGCGTCGAACCATCCCCTGCAATGGTAAGGCTACAAGATTGCCAAGACCACCTTCGGGCAAGGTGTCTTGGTTAGGAAAGAACCGGTCGTATGACTTGAAAGAAAGATGGACATCACTATTCATCGCCTCTGTAAGAATGGCATTTCCTAACTTTCGTGCCTTGAAAGCAGTTATTGGCATATCAAAGAATATCCACACATGAGCTCCATTGCCAGAACGTGAGCGCTCGATGTAACAAGGCACATTCCAAGTTTTGCAAACATTTACAAAAGAAAGCACATCATTCTTGTAGCCATGTTCACAGCTTTTGTCATCAAAGTCTGTGCAAAGAAAACAGCAAGTATTGTCCTTTCGTATTGGATAAAGTCCAATAACATCACGTCCCCATACATCCTTTCCAGCAAGATGATTGAAAACGTCATTGTATGTCAAAGGAGCGAACTGCCTGTTGGGACAATCCGCACACTTATATTTTCGTTTATCGCAAAATTCTCGATTCCATTCTCTCGTGCATACAGGCTGATAGCCAGACTTTTGGGTCGTACTACTATACCAACGCTTAGCAAAAACATCATCACGACCTTGGAATACACTTTGAAATATAGAAACTTTTTCTTGTAAAGAGAATTGGCATATAGAAACTGATGCTGCTTCTATACGATTAGAGTTATAAGTCTTTGATTCTAAACTTTCATATTCTATCCCATTCTTGTCAAGAATCGCTTTAAGTCTGGCATTTTCTTTTTCCAATTCTTGAATTCTTAGGGCAAGAGCACTTACATCCCTTGCGTCCATAAAGGTTCGCTCTCCCATCCATTCGGAAATCCAAGAGCTGCCAGATTTATCTCCGGATAATTGGAAAATAGCGTTTGCATCTTGACTAACATATCATTGTTAGGAGATATAATATCAAGGAAATACTTGATGATGCAGATTGTAAAATATACTCTTTGAGGGTTTGAGGGCTGTGTAATCCAAGGAAGTGCAATCCTTCTTGGAGATACAGGCATGATAGAACTTACCTTATTCCACACTCTTGAATGGCGGCAACAGGCATTTCTCAACAATGTCAAAGATGTTATCCAAGATTCCAAGACTATAGGTTGCAAACCAAAATAGTGAGAGATGCGCTTACGTATCTTGTCTGCTTTCAGATTACGATAAACTATGTTCACATTATCCATTGTCAGCAACTCGCCCAAAATCCATGATGGAGGATATGGGTCACAATAGCTGTTTTTGAAGTGCTTGACAAACTCTTCTGTTGATTTTGCGTATTCCTTATCAATGGTGTTTTTTGTATCTTGGAAAGTTCTTTGGTTGGCAAAATGAACCGAATTAGTCAGCCAATAAATATCCCCAGTTATCTGCACAGGAATATTCATAATAGCCCGACGAATGGCTATCTCAACTTTTTCAATTTCATTGAGAAGAAACATACGCAACTTTTTGTCGAAGCGATAAAGATTCAGCACTTGCAGAAAAGTTGTTTCTTCTTTATACTGATGGGATTCTTTTGGAACTTTCAAGAATGGATACATATAAGCAGAAAGACGATAGTACCCGATACTCTCCAAATATCGTACCGCTTTGGTTTCATCAGAAATGATAAGCCCACGACTTTCCAACAGAGCCACCAAATCCGTCTCTGTCATATAATGTTTTGTGAAGTGCGGTAATCTTTCCATTAGAGTATTTTGAGAATAAACGTATACATACAAAAAAGCCCCACGCATTTGAGCATCGTTGAGAGGCTTGGTGGGAACTGACGCTGCAAAGATACGAATAATTATTGATAATACAAACTTTTGAGCAAGAAAATTCACGCAAAAGTAGATTTCTTTGATATATTTGTATTTAACCTCAAATCCGCAACCTATAGGGTTTAGTGGGATTTTGCTTGCAAAGCGACAAAATTCATTTTATTGTACATATT
>NZ_JBBNGE010000102.1:0-3352 GCF_040095255.1 Segatella sinensis
AGAAGAGTTGCAAGAGATATATGACCTCTATCAGACTTTCATACAGAAAGAACGCCCTGCTATGGAAGAAGACGAGGCCGATGATTGGGAAGGAAACATCATCTTAGCTCTTGGTGTGGACTATGGGACTTGCAATCTCTGTGGTAATATCAAGAAATGCGAACTTTCAGAAGGCTTTCTCTATATAGAAGCGGAAGAACTCGCATTGATTACTGACTTCCGCGTTCTTCTCAAAAATCGTTTCAAGGATTTGGAAATCTATTTCGCTACAGAAGATCCAGAAAACGAAACATATGTGACCAATGATGCAGATGGCAAGTATTTTCACGACCTGCCTGATGATCATTTCATAGCTCCATTAGATTATTGACGTATGGGACCAAAAACATTTCTAGCAGCTCTAATGTGCCTAATCATCGTAGCCCTCATGTGCTCACCCATTTTCCTCGTATGGCACGGTTTTACTATGGGCGGTTCAGTAATAGTCAGAATAGCATTTATCGTGATAGGGCTCATTCTATTGCGTTTATTCAAGCCAATTTCTAATCTTACTGGCAAGGACTACAAGATATTCTGATAGTTTCGACTATAAAGGCTACAAATTTGATCGAAGGTGGTATCACTCTGTTTAGCGTGATACCACCTTCTTTTGTTTGGCATTCATATCAGGAATGAAGCAGAAGCCAAGTTTGCTTACTACAGTCGCAAGGTTGTCTGGCAAGAATTCTGCATAAACTCGCTCTGTGACGCCTGTTGAAGCGTGACCTAACAATCTGCTTATCTCACTGATTTCAGCTCCGTGTGCAAGCGCTAAAACTGCCCAGGTGTGTCTTGATACATGGAAAGTCAAGTCTTGATTCCATTTTAAATCATGAGATATACAGCGAAGCGAAGTATTGATGGTATTATTCCAGGAATTTCTACGACGGTATATCGCCTCATGGTCATTTATATCGAAGTTCTCTGGCAATAGATCAAAAACAAAGACTTTGTTTCTACCCTTCCATTTTTCAAGAATACGAATGAGTGGTTCACTCAAAGGTATGGTATTTCGGTTTCTCGTCTTGACTTGTATTTTACTGATGAAATTCTTATTGAAATCAATGTCTTTCCATCGGAGCGTCATCACATCAACCATTCGCATACCGCAAGCATGGAAGGCAAACAGCCACATCTCCAAAAACTCTTTTCGTCGAGGTTGTTCGATGGTATTATAAACGGAAACTAACTCAGCAAGTCTCTCTTCAGTGAGATACTTGATATTCCTCTCTTCTTCATCAAGCCGGTCCTCTTCTTTCATATACAAGTCCTGGAGAGATGCATTAAGCTGATGAGAGATATAACCTAACTGACAAGCATATTCACACGCCTGAAGAATCGGACAAAGAGTCTTGTTGACTGTTGTTGCTTTCTTTTTTGCCAAGAGTCGATACTTACGGAAGTCAAGCAATAAGTCTTCACTAATATCTGAGACATAAATGAATTCCTTATGCTCACCATGTGTACCTTTGTGTTCAAGCAACAGGTATTCCTCAAACTGATTGAGATATGAAATACCATTCTTGCAAGTACTGAAACCTATCTTACCTTTCTCATAACGTTTTTCCATCAACTCTTTAGCAAACTCTATGAAGTCCTTTCCTTCATCAGGTCGCAAAGCATTGTCATTATCTTCGAGAAAAGATCGAATCACATCACAAGTAATATGCTGATGCATTTCATAATACTTATGTATCTTCACATCTATATCTTCGATACGCTTATGAAGAGCATGATTATAATACTTATAGTCAATATCGGTCGTGGCACGTATTTCACCAATACCGCAATAGCCTTTCTCATTCCATTCCTTTACTGACACACTTATACCAGTTGATTTACGAATAGAATCAGCATGCCAATTGTATTCTATATACAATGGATACTTTTTACCAGACTGCACCATCTTTGGTATACGCAGTCTCAATCGTCCTTTCGGATAAAGTCTTGAAATTCTTCCCATATTAAAATACCTTTTTATTAATTATGGCACTATGTACGCGAAGATAGTAGAAAAGTTTATCATATCACTCCTTTTTTATAAACTTCAGATGATTTTAGTATGAAGTAAGGAGAATAATAAGAGAAGAAAAGATGAAATTAACCGATCAGAAAAGAAAGAATTTCAGGATATACCGATTATTGATCATTTAATTATGTAAAATAAGGCCATTAGAACGGTAAAATTGGCGGTAAAAGACGGCAAAAAGCCATATAGGAATTTCATAAGAAATCACCTATATGGCTCATTTCCATTATCTTATTCTGATAATCGTAATCGATGAACGATTAGTACTCGTCATCATTCCATAAGAAGTCATCCTTTGAAGGATAATCAGGCCAAATGTCTTCGATGCTCTCATAGACATCACCTTCATCTTCTATTTCCTGCAGATTCTCCAGAACTTCCAGAGGCGCACCAGAGCGAGTTGCATAGTCAATCAACTCTTCTTTAGTTGCAGGCCATGGTGCATCTTCTAGCTTTGAAGCTAATTCAAGTGTCCAATACATAGCTATAATATTTAACGTTCTTACTAATTTGGCTGCAAAAGTAATAAAATTAATTTTATCTACAAGTTTTTCGGCATTTTTTTTCACCTAACATACTACTTTCTTGCATGAAAGGGCTCTTTTTCTAGAAATTTACCCGATAATGCTGCTTATAGATCTTATGATCAAAGAAAACAACACCCACATAATAGAGGTCATAGGTGATGCCAGAGAACTCTGATTCCTGCAAACGAAGCCATGAAGAATAGGTTTTACTGGCATGAAGATTACCTAAAAGAACCAGCATTACCTGACTATGACAAAGCGGAAGAAGATTCTTCAAGACAAACTCCATAGGCTGTTTATCCAAATCAACAACCACCATCGTTTTGACATTTTTATCCAAAAAAGATAAGCTATCAGCTATCTCATAAGATTCTGTCTTCATACAACCCGCATGGAGATAAGCATCAAAGATATGACGATTGCACAATCTGATAACAGGCTGCCAATGATTCGAGAGCCGTAGAAGAAGACGTCCCACCTTATGTTCGCGTCTATTAAGCTGTGGAAACCGCTCTTGCAGCTCCTGATATGCATAATAAGGATAATGCTCATTGATGACATAGCGGATGAAGCTATAGGCAGAAGGCGACTGCACGCCAAAGCCGCGACTATAGCCGCAGCGTCTGAACCATCTCCACCAAGTACTCAAATAATAATGCATAATTTAAATCTTTAGATACACAAAAAGCCTCAGAAATCTTTCGAAATCTGAGGCTTTGATAAAAGAAGGCGGCTACCTACTCTCCCGCATTGCATT
>NZ_JBBNGE010000103.1:0-3301 GCF_040095255.1 Segatella sinensis
TTCTTGTCTCCAACAAATACAGATGCCTCTACCCAAGCCTTTGGTTTCGTATAGAGAATGATACCCAATTGCTTCACAAGTTCTTCTCTCAACTGTTCTGCCTCCTGATGTGAAAAATTTCCCAAAGGCTTTAACTCTATGACATAACCCAATGGAGGATCAGCAGGGAGGCTGTCTCCCATGATTTCATTGCCATGGCTCTGATTTCCATTGTAACAACCTGCTAAAAACAGGATTGAGATTCCAGCTATAAACAGCAATAACTTCTTCATAGAATATTCTTTTTATTTGTATTTTGCATAAATCAATACCGGTCTTCTCCTAGAAGATTCCTTGTATATCTGCATCACTTTCTCCACGCAGCTCCTTGATACAGTAAAGCAGCCACGACTCTCTGTTCCCTGCGGAATATACTCCTTCTCACCGGAGAATTTTGTCACCTTGCCAGCAGAATGAATCAGGATGCCACGGGCTTCTGCCAGATAATTGCTCTTGTCGAGCCCTCGAAGGCGAACGCAGTTCTTGAACTTCATTCCACCTTTTCCTATCATGAAATATCTTCCAAGACTCGTGCATCCACTTCCAGGGTTATTACTGAACTTTGGCTGGGCTGCTGTATTTCCCTTACCACTTCCATGCATGCAATAGCTGCTCATCACCCTTTTGCCACGCTGCAAGTCATAGATAAAGAACCTCTTCTTGCCAGATGGTTTGGAGAAATCCACTAGGATATAGTAATCCGTACTGTATCCTCGTCTATCACAATAGTCTCTTACTTGCGTCAGGCTCTCACAATCCACCTGATGGTACCACTCTTTAGCATCCACCGTATTCTTAAAAAACGGTTTTGTGAACCTATTATAAATAGGTGGAACGAAAAGAACACCGATGACAAGCAGAACCAGTATTCCCAATATAATCAATAACTTCTTCATAATAATGCAAAAGTAGAAAAAAATAAGCAAGTAATGATGCTATCCATACGTGGATTGTATCAAATACTCGCTTATGTGTATGAAATCATCAATGCCTATAGCATCAAATCGTTGATGGTTGTACCATTCATGAATCTGCTTAAATCTACCCTTTCTCCAATACCATGCAAATGTCCGGTTTCTGAATACTGCCAGATATTGCACTTTCCTCTGCCGTCGATAGAGGGTTGTCGGGAGTTATAATTGGCGATGAAGAGATAAAAGCGATTGAACTTCGCCCCCATCTCCTTATTATAGAAGCTCTCGTTGCTATAGATGATAGGATACTTGCCATAGTGTTTCTTCACCAAGTCAGCAAACACCTGTATGCTATCCTGCAGCTGTCGTCCCTTCCATCTTCCCTGGATGCCTTTCTCCTCCACATAAACTTCATCTTATTTGTGTGAGCATCAAGCCTATTTAGTTAATATTCAGAATAACTCTTCGGTATGACGTGAGTGCAGGGATGCCAGCATCTGTTACCTGCAGAATAACATGACAGTCTTTGCCTCTGGCATCAGCGGGAACCATTACCCGACAACGGTTTTGGTCTTTTTCTATGATAGTGACATCCCCTTGATATCCACTTGCCTCACGATAGATACTCCAATCAAAAGTAAGAGTATCTCCATCAGGATCAGAAGATTTGGAGGCATTCAATACTATCGTTTTCCCTGCCTTGCAAGTGACATGCACACTGTTTAGCGAACGGTCTTTACCAACAACTGCCACGGGATGATGGTTGGCAGCCTTGTAGTCTGCCTTCACCGTCCATTGCATTCTGGCAATAAAATCATTATATATTGCATCCTTCCATCTGGTGATAGCCGCACTACCTTCTTTCGCTGCAGGAATCATGTAGTAAGGATCATACTGCGGTTCGTCAAGACCGTTGCGTTTCACCCAGTCCATACCTCTGATACCAGCAACCTTTCCTGTAGAAAAGCGACCACCCCATCCTCCATATTCTGGATGTTCGGGGTCATTCAAGCCATTGCTTAGACAATACATAAATGACGGAGAATCACCTTCTGTGGCCCAGATACGATTAGGATAGCATTTTCCCAAGGGCCCAACCTCTTGTACGTTTTTACAAACCCACTCATCGGACGGTGGCCATCCATAAATCTCCGTATTGCGGATATAGACGAGGTTGGGATAGTTTTTGACGATCCATGCTCCTGCATCGTCCTGTCCCAATACATCATATACTCTGACCTTGCTAACAAATCGCTCCACTTGTTCTGCCGTTCGAGTGTGACTCACTTTCCAAAGTGCCTGTGCCAAAGTGTTGAGTCCGGACCATGCTGTAATCCATATAGGACGTTCATCATCTTTATCGATGGTTTTGATTAACCACTCAGAACCCTCACTATCCTTACCTTCTCCTACACCGTGCATGGCTGCCTCCGCTTGTCCGACCTTTACAACAGACCGTAGATACGATGCCGTTGGAAACTTGTTGCTGTGCACTTGCAAGTTAGGATAAACCTCTTCATAGGCATCAATCACTTGATTGATAAGGGTAACAGCGCCATTTCCGTATGGCACCCATGCATGTTGAGAAATAAAGCCTTCAAGTTCCACTCTATCGAGTGAAACAAGCAGATGTACCATCGACTGTGTGTCGTCAGGATCTGACCCTCCAATATCCGACATCACAATCATTCTTGTTTGTGCCAAAAGACAACTGCATAACAGCGCAGAAAGAGTAACGAATAGCAATCTTTTCATTTTTTTACTTTGTTCCTAATTTCCGCAACACTATAATTTAATATTTTTTATAAGCACCTGAGCAACAAAAAGTTGCTCAGGATTTTGCCATGTCAGAAATTTCACTTATCTTAGTGTTGCAAAATAAAAACAAACAAAATTCTGAATGACATGGCAAAAGTACAAATAAAATCTGAGAAACTCACTCCTTTTTGGGGATTTTTTTTCGATTATGGAGCAATTTGATGCTCTTTTAGCTCAAACAATAGATGCCACCTTGGGATTGAGATGCACTATGTTTGAGCCCACTTTAAAAAGTAAGGCCTGTTTAAAATGTTTATATTTCATGATAATAATCTTCGATTTATGCTGTTATCTGGAATATTTTTCGTATCTTTACACCATCAATCAAACAGAATGACTATGTTTAAAAAGACAGGTCCGAATCCTCAGTTAGATATATTCACGGCTCCCTCAATGCAGTTAGGAAGTCGGGCTTCAAAGAAGTATTCTGACCCCAACGCATGGCATAACCAGTTTTATAGTCTCGTGACAACCAAGATTGATGAGGAGATATTCAAGCCTTTGTTTCCAGAAGGCAAGAAGAGCGGCCG
>NZ_JBBNGE010000104.1:0-3237 GCF_040095255.1 Segatella sinensis
CCAGCATCCTGGCGATAGAAAACGCAAAAGCCCCAGACCTCAGAACCGGTATCGTTCTGAAATCTGGGGCAAAAGTAAAAAGAATGCTCCGTTACGCCTTTTCCGCCGAATGCGCCAAATTGAATTCGGCGGAAACAAGAGAGGGGCAAAACCATCGTCTTGCCCCTCTATATCAACACTTTACAGAGATATAATTATTTTCTTTACGTCAAATGAAGTCAGTAATTCGGCGCAAGATTCTATATATTGTGAGACTTTGCGAAATCCTCCACAAAACCCTCTACCTCATAATCTACATTCCCGTCATTGATCTTCTTTCTTATATAATTGCCATACGACTTTTGGGTAACACCCAGTTCCAGATGACAATCATCGTGCAGAAAACGAGTAATGGATGAACCATTAGGAACACCAGCGCTCACATAGCCCTGGTTAGACCAACGCAGGAAAAACGCCACCACACTCTTGTTCAACAAACCATCGGAAGTGGAAAGCTGACTGTCTGAAATATGATGCAGCTTGAGATATTTCACAAAAGCATCCGCCATCTTCCCCGTAAGCCCCACATCCTTTTCACCCTCAGGAGTAGAAAAGAGATTCTCGGCACTTCTTCCCGCAGAAGATGAAGCACACTTCACCTTAACACTCTGTTCAAAAACAACTTCATCGGTATCATTCTTCATTTCAGAAGAATCTTCAGAATCCTTATGATGATTTTCATGGTCTTCGTAATAGTTCTCTATATATGTAACAGAACCATTAAAATAAAAATGTCTATCGTTACTCATCAGTATTTTGATTTAGATTACCTTTAGAATTTTCATAATTATTCTCGATATATTTGCTATTAGGTTGCATATATACCTCATACTTAAACAAACAGAACCCACTGTGTTTGCACAGGAAACGGATAAGTTTAAAAAAAAATCTTTTGCCCATATCTCTTGGTATTTTTTTATTAATAATATATTGATATGGTCCTCTAAAAAGAGCTGAGGGCTAAAAGGAGAGCTTCTTAAGGGTGGCATCCTCGATGCCGGCAGACAAGTCTTCCCTAGGTAAGTGTATTAGTTCGTTTCATGTTGAATTTTTTAGATTAAATTAATAGTTATTCATTATTTAATTTTAGGCACAAAAAGCTTTTGGTATTTTGCTATATGTGCTTTCAAATTGTTAAGTTGCTTCAAGTCTCTTGCAAAAGTAATCCACTGCGAAAAGGCTTCATTGAAATTCTTCTCAAACAGATTCTTGTCAAACTTCTTACCTTCCGCCGTATGTCGTTTGATCAGTTCATCAACGATTCTATCCCAATAATATAGGATACAGCAGCACCATCTTCGCTGCTGATAAGGTCTGAACCTTACTTTTCTATTCAGAATTCCGGTTACTGTAGAAAGTCTGATATTAGTGATTTTAGAAAACTGATATGCTGATATCTGTTCACCTTTCTCACCTATAAAAGAGTTGAGATACAAGATGATGCACTCTTCTTGTATCCAATTAATCCGGTCCTCTAGCTGAGCTAAATTTTCCAGCATCAACACTCTTCTATATTCTCCTACATTCAACATTTTAATGTAAATTTATGCGAATTTACAACTAATAGTTGAATTGGCAAAATCAAGGTCGCACCTACAAACGATATGCGTGAGTGTTTTTTAAAAACATTAATATTTTCTTTTTATTTTACTACAAAAAAAGAAAAAAGAGAGAAAGTGAGCATTTTTAGCGCTACACTTCCTCTCCTCGACTTTTATGGATGGGTAGGCAATTCTATTACCATTTCCACAGCTATTTCGTCACAGCATTATACAATGCCTGATAGTCCGTGACTACATCATAAATGTAACCATTCTCGCTGATGGCTGCAAAATGCTTGCGGGCACACGCTATCTTGCCATCCACCACCTCCTGGGTCATAGGCAGAGAGAGCTGAACACCCCAGTCGAGCATACATCCAAAGAGCAGGTCGAGGTCGTTTCGGTCGGCCTTGATATTATTCAGGAACAGGTCGAGCGCGTGGGCGGTAGTGCCAGAACCGGAAAAGAAGTCGAGGATTAATGAACTAGTTATTTTGTAACAGAAAAAATCATTTTTGACCATTTCTGCTACCAATATTTTAGTGCCTGTATGCTTCAAAACATCTGATAAAGCGCATCCAGATTCAGCTGCGCTCCATCTGCCGACTGCAATTCCATTCTATTGGGTCTATCCATATTATCTATATTTTATAAATTATTCTTCATTATTTCCATATAGTGTACGAACTCGTACACTTTTGCTGAATCAGGAAAAATCTTTCATTTCCTTTTCCCACTCAGCAACCTTCTTCTTCAACGCCCGAGCCTCGGCGTTCAGAAAAAGAGGCTGCAGCTATTGACACACGAGATCTTTTAGATAATTTGGTCTTCAAATCATCTATCACCCGTTCTGATATATTGTTGATAACCTTAATCAATTCCATGTTCAATTCGTTGAAATTTACGACGTTACGTTGTTTATAAGTTCTACATTCTATCAATTTACTCCCCCAAAGGTACAATAATATTCTGAAACTCGCAAGAGTTTTCCGATAAAAGTTTGGAAAATGTTTTTAGCAGTACGCTGGTAAGCTTGATTCTTATCCCCAGCTTAAGGTGAAAGCAAAGTCGCACTTCTCTACATTGCGCAACTTCTCCAGTTGCTCAGCCTTATGAGCCTTCAGTTTCTTCACCCATTCCGCCAACTTAACAGAAGAGCTATTGATTAACTATCATTCATCAACACATTCTCTGTCCGTGATTCCCATCACAGCTATCACAATAACAGTTATCACAGTTTTTACGGAGGGGGTATCAAGGGACAAGAAAAATGTTAAATAGAATTTAACTATATATATTATTATTATAAATATATAATATATATAGTTAGTTCTGGAATGAGAAAAAGAAAAGTGTTTCGAGAAACTGTGATAACTGTTATTGTGATAGCTTTTGAGGAGAAAAACTATGGTTTGTGAGCTGTAAAGCTATGTTTTCTCTTTTTCAAAATTATGAGTTAGGATTATTAACGGGATTTGGAAACTGGGGCTGCTGAAAATCGGGGCTTATCACACCCTGATTTTTGGCGGTTCCCTAAAAAAGCCGTACCTTTGCATCGTCAAAAAATTAATTATTAACCCTTTAAAAACTGATTGACTATGGGACAAGGAACTAGTAAGTATCGTAAGATTATGCGTACTCCTCAGACGGGTGAGAA
>NZ_JBBNGE010000105.1:0-3169 GCF_040095255.1 Segatella sinensis
GCTTTTATTTTCACTTTACCAAACTTTTTGTTAACTTTCTGTTGAATTTTACCAAAAATTCCAAATTCACGCCTATCCTAGGAGAATAATGTATACACTTGAGAAATCCCCCATCTGTAAAGTTCAACAGATTGGGGATTTACATTTCCTGAAACTCCATTAAAACCAAATAAGACAATGTCTCATAGGGGCAGTATCAGTTTTGAAAACGGACATTAAAGGGGGAGCATTATCACTCTATAACCCAATCTATCCAATTTTCAGGCGTCACGATGCACTTATCTTTCACCTGATAAGCAGAAAGGAAAGAGGCCGGGAACTTTGTATTGGCACGCTTAGGATTCCACTTCATTTCAAACAAGGAAAACTGACCATCACACTCCTCCAGATAATCAATCTCCTGCTGCTGGCTGGTACGCCAAAAATAGCTGTTTACATATCGTCCTGCATTTTGATTGGCCTTCATTCGCTCACTAATGAAGAAGTTTTCCCACAAAGCCCCCACATCCTGCCGGAGAGCAAGAGGTGCAAAGTTTTGCAAAATAGCATTACGTATTCCATTATCATAAAAGTAGAATTTCTTAGCACGTTTCAACTCCGTACGTAAGTTGCGACTAAAGCCATTCAACTTGAATATGATATAACACTTTTCGAGCAAATCAATGTACTTCTCTACCGTTTTATTATCTGTTCCTACGGTTTGCGCCAACTCATTATATGAAACTTCACTTGTAACCTGCAGTGCCAAGGCAGTAAGCAGCTTGGACAACAGGGCTGGGCGCCGAACACTTTCTAAATTCAACAAGTCCTTATACAGATAACTGTTAGACAAATTATACAGCAACTCCTTTGCATCCGTCTCATGATTCATGATATCTGGATAAGAACCATAAATAAGCCGATTCTCTAATGTTTGTTTTACACTAAGCAGTCCATGAGCCTTCATCAGTTCTCCTGTAGAAAAAGGGAAAAGATGGTACTCAAACTTGCGTCCTGTCAAAGGTTCGTTGAGCTTATTCTGCAATTCAAAAGAGGAGGAACCTGTCACCAAGAGTTGTACATCTGGGAAATTATCCGTGATTCGTTTCAAAACCATCCCGATATTCTCTACCCGTTGAGCCTCGTCTATCACAACAATAAGATTGTTGCCTATAAGCAGACGCAACTCAGAAGAATTTGCCTTTGCCAGCAACTCTCTTACTTCTGGTTCATCGCAATTCAACATAAGAGTAGGTTCATCACGATTCTCGAGCACCATTTTAAACAGCGTGCTCTTACCCACTTGTCTGGCTCCAATCACGATGATAGCCTTCCCGGAAAATATCCGGGCTTCAATTGTATCTTGTATTTGACGACGTATCATAAATATCCTTTCTTTTAAGTTATGAATCCTTCTTTCTTTCGGATGCAAAGATAAGGAAAAATAATCGTAATCCCAAAATTTATACCTATTTTTGGGATTACAATCCCAAAAAACATAGTAAATTTTGGGATTAGAGCGTTATTTCAACGTTTTTCACCGACCTTCTCCCCCTATCTCATGGGGGCAGTTTCAGTTTTGAAAACGGACATTAAAAAGTGCGATAGCACCGCCCTAACTACCTATTTTTATATAGTTAGGGCGGTGCTATTGCTAAAATTCGAGACCATTTACCGCATAGAGCGGTACGTTTGTAACCCAATCTTCCTGCTGATAATCATTCATGGAGATGCGATAGGCCTTCTTTGACCGGTTGTCTGCAACAAACTGGCGCAGGCTCTTTGCCTTGACATTCGTCTCGGCTTTCACCTCCAGCGGAACAATCTCGTCCTCCTCATCCTGGAGCAGAAAATCAATCTCCTGAGTACTGTTGGTCTTGGCATAATAATATGGTTCATACCTGAGAACGAGCTGCTGCAAAACATACTGTTCCGTCAACGCCCCTTTAAACTCGGTAAAAATACTGTTGCCAGCCACTATTGTCGCAGCCTTGAGATTAGACATCGCACCTAGAAGCCCGACATCCAGGACGAAAATCTTGAAGGCCGCCCGGTCTTCATAACTGGCAAGCGGCAGTCGGGGAGCTTTCACATTATATACCTTATATATCAGTCCGGCATCCAGCAACCACTGCAAGGCCAACTCATACTCCCGGGCTCTTGCTCCCTCACGCACCACTCCATAGATAAACTTCCTGTTCTCCTTACTCAACTGGGCTGGCAAGGATTTCCACAAATCAGTAATACGGGGAATAATCTCAGATGGAGCATGCTTCGACATATCTCTCTGATAACTGCTCAGAATATCCTTCTGTATGGTTCTCACCTCTTTCCAATCACGATTCTGGCAAAAACTCAATACAGCTTCAGGCATGCCTCCCACATAGTAATAATACTTCAAGAGTTCCTGAAACTTGGGGGCAAACATCGATATCATATTCCAATCCTTCGTCAGTAGCAGCTGCGCCAGATTCTTCTCCCCCATAGCCATCACAAACTCGATAAAGTTCATTGGATAGAGAGAGAGAAATTCCACCTTACCCACAGGAAAAGACTCCCCCTGATGCAGTTCGATACCCAGAAGAGAACCAGCCGCTATGACATGATAACCCGGCGCATTCTCTGCAAAATATTTCAGGGAAGTAACAGCATGAGGAGCAGCCTGAATCTCATCCAGGAATATCAGCGTTTCGCCCTCTGTGCAGGTTACATTCGTTGCAGCCCCAATAGCTGTAAGAATTCTAGGGATATTGGAGTCCTGCTCAAAGAGATTCTGCAGGATCTTCATCTCTTCAAAGTTCACATACGCCAGCTGCTTGTAATTCTGGCGGGCAAACTCCTTCACCAGCCAAGTCTTTCCCACCTGTCTGGCACCCGCAATAATAAGAGGTTTCCGATATTGTTTATTCTTCCATTTCAGAAGTTCATCGATAGCTAATCTTTCCATAATCCATAACTTTAAATCACATTTTATGAGGGAATATTCTACCTCTCTATCACATTTTATGAGGGAATAACGCTGCAAATATACACATTTTATGAGGGAATCCTGCAACTTTCCCACAAATTTTATAAAGGAGCGCCCACTTTTTAACTGATTTTAAAGGATGATATGGGTCACCAGTAAAAGTGTGTGGATTAGGCATAGATCTTCATTAGTCTGAAGAGAAAGAACTTACGGTCAATAATA
>NZ_JBBNGE010000106.1:0-2941 GCF_040095255.1 Segatella sinensis
AAGAGCGAGACCTATCAGAAGGATGGCAAGGACCATCATGTGATCAAGCTTATAGCCACCGGTATCTCAGAGGTGGAGAAGCAAAAGAAGGAGGAGGCTGCTTAGCCTCCTTTCCCATATTTGCCATGTTTGTCTTCCAAGGCTATCTTTTAGGAGGTAGCCTTTTTTGATGGCTCTCCAGGGTGTCATGTCTAATGGAGAGGGTGGGGCTAGTTCTTGACGTGATATTGTTAAATCTAGCAAATGGTTTCCAAAATGCGGAAACCGTTAGGAATGATTAAGTTATCTTTAGTGAATGGTTTCCGTATTTCAGAAACTGTTTGGAAACATTAAGTTTAAGTCAGCTCTTGTGGGAATTGAAACTATTTATAGTAGTGAAGAAGAACGCTTCTGACTAGCAAGATATCATGATAGATAATTAGATCTTTCATTCCTTTTGGTGGGGTGGTTTTGGGTTGATTTTGTATGCTTTTGGGAGTTTTTACTTACAAAAAGGTTAAAAAACATGCAAAAAACAGAAATTCTTCATGATAGTTAAGATTATCTGAAAATAAATGTGTATTTTTGTGCCTATAAATATAAGTAGAATATAATATAAGGCAAAAATATATATTTAACTTATATTATGGTATAATTTAAATATTAGGAATTATGATTGATTATTACGAGTATTCTATACCCGAATTGGTAAAACTTCTTGGTGCAAGATTCAAGGATTACCGTCTGCGTAGCAATATGACACAGAAAGAGGTATCTGAACAATCGGGTATTACAATCACAACCATTCATAAGTTTGAGAATGGTACATCCGGCAATGTCTCGCTCGGCACATTTCTTTTGCTGCTGAAGGCGATAGGGCAGATAGATGCCCTTGATGAACTGATGCCGGATTTACCGCCATCTGCGTACCTGATGAAAGAAGAAAAGAAAGTTCAACGAATAAGACATAAGAAGTCATGATAGCAAGTTTATTAAAAATAATGCTTTGGGACAAGGAAATCGGTCGCCTGTCCTGGGATGCAAGGAGAGGAGTTTCGTTTTTCGAATATAATCCAGCTTTTCTTGGCGGGGTACTCGATCCGTTCCCTCTGGTGGCTTCTGTCAAGTCACCTGCCAGCCGTCGTCCCATCATGGGTGACAGGGAAACGAAACTTTACCGCAAACTGCCTCCTTTTCTTGCAGATTCTTTACCAGACGCTTGGGGTAATCAGGTGTTTGAGTGTTGGCGCATACAGAATGGCATTCGCAATCAGGAAATAACTCCGCTTGAAATTTTGTCGTTCATTGGTAAGCGAGGTATGGGAGCTTTGGAGTTTATTCCTGAATCATCCGGCATTAGAAAGTCGGAAAAGCTGAATATGAAGTTGTTGACGGATTTGGCTCAGAGAATATTCTTGGAGCGTGAGAATGTGAGGCTGTTGCCAGATGAATCGCTGACCATGCAGTCGTTGATAGCTGTAGGTACTTCGGCAGGCGGTCGCCAACCGAAGGCTATCATCGCGATCAATCCGGAAACCAGAGAAATCAGAAGCGGTCAGATAGCCGGTCACAAGGGCTTTGATTATTGCATCCTGAAGTTTGGTGATGCGGAGCGTTCTTCTGCAGAACTGGAAATGGCCTATTACAAGATGGCTAAGGCTGCAGGCATAAGCATGATGCCTTGCAAGATTATAGAGATCGAAGGTCAGAAGCACTTCATTACACATCGTTTTGATCGTGACGAGGAACGTAAATTACACATGCAGACATTGGCGGCTCTATATCCTGATGCCGACAGTTATGAAAAGTTGCTGATGGTTTGTCGAAAGATGCGCCTGCCTGAAAGTACCCAGGAGGAAGTTTTCCGCAGGATGGTATTCAACATCCAAGCCAACAACACTGATGATCACAACAAGAACTTCTCTTTTCTGATGGATGAAAGTGGAAAATGGCAACTTTCTCCTGCATACGATATGACTTATATCTTCAATGTGGGTGGCTTTCTTCCTGAGAAGATGCATTGTATGATGATGCAGGGTAAGCTTCAAGGTCAGACTCTTGAAGATGCTTTGGCTCTCGGCAAGGAAAATGGTATCAGGAAGGCTGAAAGTATCATTGGTGAGGTTGCCTCTGCTATCCGCCAATTCAGACACTTTGCAGAGGAGTGCGAAGTTAGCCAGCGTTGGATAGGTGCTGTAGAAACCACCCTTAACCAGCATCTGGCAGAGTGGGGATTGCTCGAACGAAGAAAGAATGTTGCATTCAGAATTGGCGAAACCCTTTTTGAGAAGGTACGTGTAGAAAAGACATACAAAGGTAATTATCATCTTTTGTGTGAAGTGGATGGGAAAGAACGCAAGTTCGTGATTACCGGAAAGAAAGAAGAATATGCGTTGATTGATAGGGTTGGTACTGATAATCTAACTGATGAACAATTGTATACGTTGGTTGAAACCTTCTTTGTCGGATAAAAGACATTCTTTTTATATTTATTAAGGAGAGCGGCCTTTGGGTCGCTCTTTTTGTGTCATCTATTCAAGACTACCTATCTGGTTGGGGGAGCCTTGGATAAACAGGAAATGTTTGGGGGGATGCTGGCTCCTCTTCCTTTTGCTTCACTTTTTTGAGTGTGGTGGCTTGTTCTTGGAAGGTAGTAGTCCTTTGCCATCCTTTTGACAGGTCTCTTTTGTCTTTGGTGTTTCCTCCTTTAGCTTGCCTTCCTTGAGGGAGGATTGGCTGGTCATTGTGGGGTGGGGACTCGAAGACCTGGTTGAAAGAGGTAAGTATAGTCTCTCTCTTCTCGGTGGTCTTGATGGGTACACCAGGAATTGGTAGGGCTGGTCTTCTCAAGGTTTCTGGTAATGGGTAGCGTCCTCTTTTTGATATCCTGCTACTTTTATTGTTTCTTTAGGTGAGCGTTCATTCATTTTCTTATGCGTCATCCCTTGATTTTACTTTGCAA
>NZ_JBBNGE010000107.1:0-2849 GCF_040095255.1 Segatella sinensis
CCTTGGTCGGAAGTATAGGAGATGTTTTCCTGTGTCAGTTCCTTGATGGCTCTGAGGATGGTATCAGAGCTGCATGTACGAAGGGTAGGATGATACGAGAGATGGCGCATCAGTTGTGACGTTACGTCTTCCACGCATGAGCCGCCACAGAAATAAACGCTCATCAGCGAACGGACTATCTCGCTGAACTGATATCCGATGATACTGCGGCATCTCTGACCCAGTGTTGAGTCGATAACGGGTGAAAGCATGGAGTCAAATTTCTCCATGATTGAAAAAAATCCTCCAAAAGGTGTGAGTTTCTCAGATTTTATTTGTACCTTTGCCATGCCTTGTTACGATTTTCGCTTGTTTTCTAATTGCAACACTAAGATAAGTGAAAAATCTGACACGGCAAAATCCTGGGCAACTTTTTGTTGCTCAGGAACTTATAAATAAAGTTAAATCAAAGTGTTGCGGAATTAAGGATTTTCTTCTTCATGATTTCTGCTGCGTTAAATGTACTTATGAAAAACAATTCTTTCCCCATTGAGGAGCCTTCCCCTCTATTTTATGATAGTCATATTGACTATGATATTTAGAATATGGCTGCAAAGGTAATAAAAAATGAGAATATCCTTGTGAATCGTTCTACTTTTTTTAGGTAATTTGCTGGTTACTTGCAGAATTATTGCGATTTTCTTGTTTGTTTCAGAAAAAATGATTAGCTTTGCAAATTATTATATTGAGTTTAAATAAACATGGGCAATGATTACAAAGATTAGGTTACAAAACTGGAAGAGCTTTAAGGACTCTACTATATATATCGATTCTTTGGGTATCCTTATCGGAACCAATGCTAGTGGTAAGTCAAATGTGTTAGATGCGTTTGCCTTTCTCCGTGCTGTGGGGGAAGGTAAGAGCCTTCTTGATGCCATCCAGGCTGTTAGAGGTGGGGAAGACTGGATTATCCGTAGAGGTGAGGATTTTTTCTGTATTGAGATAGAAATAGAAATTGATGGAAGTTATTATCTTCTTGATTTGAGAGTGATTAAACGGAATTCAGTTTTCAGTTTTGGTCCTTGTGAAATTCATCGTTTAGGTATAGAAGGCGATGATGTCGTTCCTGGCAAGTTTATTGATTCTGCTCGCAATATCACATGGAAAATGTATGATGTTCCAATATTTCTAGATTTTTGGGCTAAGATATATGCTACTTTTAGAAATATCATCATTCTTGATCCTGTTCCTGCTAAGATGCGTGATTACTGCAAGATTTCAAAAGAGTTGAAGTCTGATGGTAGTAATGTAGCTGGCGTTTTATGTGCATTGGCACCTGAGGAAAAGAAGAAGGTGGAAGCACTGGTGTCTAGCTATGTTCGACCACTTCCTGAGCGTGATATTAACAAGGTGATATCTGAGCCTGTTGGCCTGATTAAGTCGGATGCCATGCTTTATTGTTATGAGGATTGGAATCCCGAACAACCTGTTGATGCAAGAGGTATGAGTGATGGTACGCTTCGTTTTATAGCGATTGTCGTAGCTCTTTTGACGGTTGCACCTCATAGTTTGTTGCTTATCGAAGAGGTGGATAATGGCTTGCATCCTTCTCGCGCAAAGGAGTTGGTTGATATGTTGAAGGATTTGTCACGACAGCGCCAGGTTGATGTGCTCTGTACGACGCATAATCCAGTTTTGTTAGATGAGTTAGGCAACAAGATGATTCCGTTTGTCAGCTATGTTACCCGTGATGAGAATGGTGATAGTCATGTCAATCTCTTGGAAGAAAAAGAGAATCTAGCCAAATTGATGGCTTCAGGAACAATTGGTAGAATGATGGTTAATGATAAAATATAATGAGAAAGGTATTGGTGATTGATACGAGTGTACTTTGTGTTTGGCTCAAAGTACCTGGCAAGGAAACTTGTGGTCCAAGCAAAGCCTTGGTTACATACGAGATGGTCTCTGAGAAAATAGAGGAAGAAAAGAAGAAAGGAACAACCTTTATTCTGCCGCTTGCAACGATCATTGAGACTGGGAATCATATAGCTCATTCTTCCGGAGACAGAAAGTCATTAGGCGAGGAATTTGCTCAAATCATGATTGATTCTGCTGATGAGAAATCACCATGGGCTGCATTTACTGAACAAAGCAGTTTGTGGAATCCTGAAAACTTAAAAAAGTTGGCAGAGAAATGGAAGGACACAGTTATAGGAGGGCAAGCTTTAGGCGATGCTTCTATAGTTGAAGTCGTAAAGTATTATACTGATTTAGGATATGAAGTTGAAATCTTTACAGGTGATGAAGGACTGAAAGCTTACGAGCCTACGGTTGAAATTCCTAGGAGAAGAAGAAAGTAAAAACGTTAACGAATAAAAATATCCATGTGAATCGTTCAATTTTTCACATGGATATTCAGTTTTGACGGTATCATATATGTGATACTATTATTGTAAGTAAGGTATGGCAAACTTAACCAGACAATATCCACCTCCAATGAGCCAGCAATAAAGAATGGCAGCCAAGAGGAAAGGCTTAATGCCAGCTTTCTTGAATTTGTCAAAGCTTGTCTCGGCTCCCAATGCTGCCATTGCCATGGTCAGGAGGAAGGTATCCAGTTGGTTAATCCAATCCACTATGCTTTCCGGAAGCAAACCAAGAGAATTGAATCCAATCACTACCAGGAAGAGAATGGCAAACCATGGAATGCTGATTTTAGGCTTGTTGGTATCAGTATTTTCCAAACAGTCTCTTTTGGCAACATCCCTTGCAACGGTCCATGCAATCACCAGTAATACCGGTACCAGCATCATCACCCTTATCATCTTCACAATGATGGCATTGTTGCTCACCTCGGCTCCCATGGCATT
>NZ_JBBNGE010000108.1:0-2796 GCF_040095255.1 Segatella sinensis
AAGTTTATGCTTTATTAACGAGAAGTTTTCTATAGGGGTGCTGAGTAGTTACTTCTATAGGGGTGCTGAGTAGTTACAGTGGGACTTCTAATTGTTAAAGATGCCTAACAGAGAATTTCTACAAGAAGAAGAAAAAGAAAACAAGAAAAAAAGAAAAGAAAAAAACGACAAGAAGAAGTAGCAAGAAGAAAAGATAAAAAAGAAAATAGATAAAAGAAAAAATAGAAAAATAAGAAGAACTAACCCCATGCCAAACTTGCTCATTCTTCGCAAGTTTTACATGGGGTTTCATTCTCCCTGCCTTTTTATTTTGATTTTCAGGAACTTACGTTATCTACCAACCTTCAGACTTCCGTCAGAGATGCTTCCCACTCCATCCTTATGACGGGTGTATTTGCCGGTGACACCGCTCAGATGCACGCCGCCAACACCATCCAGATCAACATTCAGAACCTGGCAGTCAACCTTGGCGCTTACCTTACCCACGCCATCATTGTTGATCTTCAGATTTCCGCCCTTGAAGAAATCGAGCGTAACGGAGCCTACACCCTCATTATCCACCTTCAGGTCGCCCATCGCCACGTTGCCAACCTTTACGGAGCCTACACCTTCGTTGTCAATCTTCATCACATCGCCCTTGGCATGATCGATGCTGACAGAGCCTACACCCTCGTTGGTAACATCCAGCTTGTTGGCAAGAATCTTATTGATGCTGACAGAGCCTACGCCCTCGTTATCGATTTCCAGGCGGTCGCTGTTGACAGACTTGGCATAGAAAGCCCCTACCCCTTCCTGGGTAATCTTCACCAGATCAGGACTGGTGATATAAATCTTCAATCTGTTTTTTTCAGAATTACAGCTGGCAGGCACCTTGAGTCTTCCCGTCAGACCGATCTTCACCTCGCCGTCTCGATACACCACCTTGATTTTCTCCTTGAGTTTCTGAGCGAACTCAGCATCCTTGATGGCAGAGTAATCCAGACGAACGCTGCATTCATCGCCGTCGTTCTGTGTATAATAGACACTGGCAACCACATCCACGTCGATAGCCTTGAAAGGCTTCTCTCTCAAATCATCCTGCGTAAACTCCAGGCTTCCTCTCATTTCAGAAGAGGTAGTAGAACCCATACTGCAGGAACAGATGCCCATAGAGGCAAGAAACAAAGTTGCCGAAGCAACCCAAATACTCATTGTTTTCATACTCTTTCGATTTTAAATTTCCTATATTCTGATACTTAGACGCAAAAGAAACCCGAAAGGTTGCAAAAAAGCCCAAAAAGATTGCAAAAAGAGCCTCAAATGCCTTGCAATAGAGCATTAAATGTCTTACAATAGAGCCTCAATTGTCTTACAATAGAGCCTTACTTACCATCCAATTAAGCCTCAATTAAGGTTTACGTTAGGCTTAATTGAACGTTACGTAAGGCTCTTTTGAACAGCAAGTAAGGCTTAATTCATCATCAAGTAAGGCATAAGCCAACGCCATATATGACACTAGCAAACGTCATACATAACATAAGCAATCATCATATATATCATAAGCCAACGTCGCATACTTTTGAAACATATATGATACCATAAGAAACATGCCTGGATTTTAGGCTTTTTCACGACTCCATTATCGCTAACAAAAGGTAACTCCATAGCACTCAATACAAAAGTCTATAATGCCTTCTGCAATATAGATTCGGCATGAGCCACACGTTCTCTGCCAGGAGGTTCTATGCCATCTAGCGGATAAGAGATTCCTAGCTTCTCATATTTGTAGATACCCATCGTATGATAAGGCAATACATCTATGCGCTGGATATTGCTGAGCGTAGAGAGGAAGTCTCTCAACTCTTCCAGGTATTCATCCTTGTCGGTAATACCTGGAATAAGGACGTGACGTATCCATACCGGCTTGTGGATTTCGCTGAGATAGCGGGCACAATCGAGTATGTTCTTGTTGCTATGAAGCGTCAACTTACGATGCTCTTCATCATTGATATGCTTGATATCCAGAAGAACAGTATCAGTGACGGTCATCAGACGCTCAAATTTCTCGAAGTTTTTCCCTTCTCTATGAAAGGGTTGAGCCGAGGTATCAAGACAGGTATTGATGCCACGCTGATGGGCTTTCTCGAAGAGTTCGATGAGAAAGTCTATCTGCATCAATGCCTCGCCACCGCTCACGGTAATTCCTCCATTATCTCCCCAATAACTCTTGAATCGCTCTGCCTTGTCCAGCAGGTCATCGGCAGTCCACTCTTCTCCTACCCCCGTCTTCCAGGAATCCGGATTGTGGCAGAACTGGCAGCGCATGGGACAACCTTGCAGAAAAATCAAAAATCGGATGCCTGGTCCATCTACAGAACCAAAGCTCTCTATACTGTGAACAAAACCCTTATGCATTCTTTCGAAGATCATATACTCCCCACAATGCAAAAAGACTCATAAATAAGGCTATAACGCCCAAAAAAAGAAATACACCCATAATTATTTTATCTTTTTAGAAATGATTAAAAACAAGAAGCCCACTTAAGCCTGCATTTTACGATAATCAATATATGCCCATAGGGTAAACCCACCTGCAAGCAACGCAAAAAATCCCATAAATACCAATAGTTCCATATTTATTTTCCTTTCTTATTTTTATCTTTAGACATTAATATTAAAAAGAATCCACATACAGCTAGAAACATTGTTATTAGAGCACCAAATACTAAAAGTTTCTCTGTAAGTAAGTGATCTAAATTATTTTTATATATAAGTACTAACATGGCTCATTTTTCGTTTTATAGAAAAAGTAGAATT
>NZ_JBBNGE010000109.1:0-2683 GCF_040095255.1 Segatella sinensis
AACGAAATGGTTTCAAATTTCTGTTTTCGTCAGATAAGGAGGAATGGACGTTCTTGCACAATAAAGGTCTAGAACCTGCAACTCCTGTTGAGCCGATGAAAACACGGCTGATGTATTTTGATTTGATTTATCTCCGCACAAAATAACAAATAAAAGATAATAAGCCCCTCTGGCGCGCCGAAAGGCTGCATACTAGAGGGGCATTACTTATTTTAGGCAGTTTACTTTGTGCTTTTGCGGTAAATGATGTTTTAATGTCCGTTTTCAAAACTGATACTGTCCTCATGAGATAGGGGGAAGGTCGGTGAAAAACGTTGAAAAATCGCCTAGAAATATCTCTTCTTCATTTTCTTCAAGAAATCCTTGGTGATAGGGAAGCCGGAGGCATCACCTATTACGGAGTCGGTATAACAGAAGGGACATTCAGCTGTAGGTGGCTTATCAGGGAGGTAATTTTAAGAATTTGTGAAAGTCAATCGTAATCCTTCGGCTACCCCCCCCCACAGACCGTCCGAAAACCTTGATTTTCTGCTGTTTATCACTGTTTTGAGGGCATATAAAGCCCTCTAAGCTAGTCTGGGGACCAGCTCTAAAATTTCGATTTCCAATAAAATTCATAATTGATGTGCTCAAATCGAGCGAAAATAAGTGATAGGAGGTCTAAAAATTAAGTTGTGGGGACCTCCTTCTTCCCCTTATGCCATCTTTGCGATCAATTGTGGAACGCCAAGCATAGAGATGGCTCTACGCATGTTATAGGAGAGGCAGATGAGGGCCATTTCGGCCTCCACCTTAACCTTCGTTTTCAATAAAAAATAATACGCCCCTAAGGTTCTCTTCATCGTTCCAAAAGGATGTTCTGAGAGACACATTCTTTGCGCCATCTTCTTCTTGTCTAAATGAAGTTTGTATGTCACAATCTTGTGTTCTTTAACTTCTCGTTTCATCTTAGTCTTAGGAGGTTCCTGGTCTTCCTGATGATTACAGGAGTCTACCTTGTAATTCTGAGCTTTCATCACGAGAGTATCCTTGTTGAAGTCTGCTTCTTTAAATGCTGCTTTAGTACACTTATGCGAGCATCTTTTGCAAGCCAACTTATTGCAATAACGGATACGGCCATCCTTCTTTAATGACTTCTGACGTAATATAGAGCCCTGCGGACAATACACTAAATTCTTAGCAGCATCTCTGACAAAGTAGCCTTGCAGCGCAAGCTGTTTGAGTTCCTCATCAGACATTTCCTTTATATTACTTGATGCCGTACATTCGTAGGATTTACGAACACCAATTTGGGGAGAGTCAAGGATGCCTGCATAGGCAGTCGGTATTTTGCCAGCCTTAAGGCAAGTTTCGAGATTCTCGGGCTTTTTGCTGTTTAGCATATCATCTGTTACGGTAGCTTCTACATATTCAAACTCTACTTCAGCAACATCATCGCCATCTCGCTGTATTACATTAGGGATGATTCCTGCAGCCAAAGCGTTTGCCATGTCTTTTGGATCTTGATAACCCTTGTCGGCAACAACTTCTACTATTTCATGTTCCAAATCATTCTTGGCCTCAGTCAGTGTTTCCGTAATTTCGCCATGATCAGTAGGATTGGTGGTAACATTGTAGGTGGCTATCAGATGACTGTCTGCCTCGACGGCTGTCTGTACATTATAGCCAACGTTAAAACCGTCATTGAACTTCATCAACTTAGAATCAGGATCTGTGAGTGAAAGTTGTTTCTCTCCACTTTCCTCCAGTTGATTACGATATTCTTTGTAATCCGCCTGACGCTTCTGAACCACCTCCAGATTAAGCTCGGTTTCATCCCTGCCAAACTTACGTTCATCATCGAAGTCGTTCTTTTCCAAATCCTCCAAGTACTGACGCTCATGCGCTTCAAGACGGGCAATACGATCATCAAGCTTATTGAGAGTAAAGTTGTTATCCTTAGAATTTACAGCCTTGAACTTACTACCATCAATAGATAAGTAAGAATGGCTGAAGAGTCCAAAGGAATCCAACTGCTTATTCAATGATTTAAAAACTTTCTTGATAGGCTTCAAATTATCCTTTCGGAAATCAGAAACTGTACGAAAGTCAGGGGTTACCTTGCTTAAAAGCCACATAACCTCGATATTGACAACGCACGCTTTGGCCAACTTTCGAGAAGAACGGATAGAATTGAAATAACCATAAATGAGTAGTTTCAATATGTCTGAAGGGTCATATGAAGGTCGTCCACCATTTCCAGGAGCCTCACGTTTAGTATGATTGAAGCCGAGTTCTTCTAAATCCTGGCTATCTACAAACGCATCAATGTAGCGAACGGGATTATCCTGCTCGATGTACTCGTCCAGACAAGCCGGAAACAATACGTATTGTCTTCTATCTTCACCTTTAATGTACTTCATAAGCGATAAATGTTTGATAGCTACAAAGTTACGAAAATATTTCGAGAAAACCAAAGATAAAGTGTTAACAATAAGAAATATTAGGAGACATTTTGGCTGCTATGGGTTTTCAGACAATCTCGAGGGGGAGCAAGACTTCATGTCCCTAATCCCATGTAATTATGACTCGAACAAAAAGGTGAATGTCAAGGCTGCCTAATAGGCAGCTTTGGCAATACCAATTAATAATATGCTTTTTTTGAAAAATGTTGGATGTGCTAACTGCTGAAAATCAGTAGTTA
>NZ_JBBNGE010000010.1:0-93812 GCF_040095255.1 Segatella sinensis
CCCACCAGCATCCTCTCGGTTGGCTATCATCAGCATTGGAAGCACATGTTATCTACAGAATAGTGCAGAAGGACAGTCCCACAGTGGATGACTTCAAGGATTATTTGTCAGATGGTTACGATATGTTGTTAGCTCTCTATCCAAATGAGACTGCATATATCGCAGAACTTCGAGCTTTGACCGACAAGGCTCTTGGTCTTGTCGATTCGTCTGCATCGGATGTTGAAAACATAGAGACCATCGGTGAAGGCTGGACGGGTGATGAAGCCTTGGCTATGGCAATATATTGTACCGTCAAGTATTTTAACAACTTTGAGCAGGCACTGATTGCCTCTGTAAACCATAGGGGCGACAGCGACTCCACTGGAGCCGTGACTGGCAATATCCTTGGTGCTGTCGTTGGTTATGATGCAATCCCGCAGTCTTTCAAGGACAATCTTGAACTCCACGATGTTGTCTTGCATGTTGCAGATGATCTTTGGAGAGGCAAGACAACAAAGTTTATATAATACAAGGCTCGTTTCTATGTATGTATCTTGTCAAGGCTTACTACTTGAAACAAGCCTATACGTAAAACATTAATATACGATGAAAAAAGGACGATATATACAGATAAAAGACTTTCTTAGAAGACTCATTATCGGTACTGAATGGGAAGGTCACGTATTCACTGTTGGTGGATGTGTAAGAGACGAAATCATGGGCCTGGAGATAAAGGACATTGATATGTGCGTGTCACTCCAAGGCGGTGGTATTCGTTTTGCGGAATGGTTGCGTGATAATGGTTATACAACCAAAGGCGTTACTGTTTATCCTAACTATGGTACGGCCATGCTCCATTTGAATGAGTTCCCTGAGGTAGAACTGGAGTTCGTTCAGACACGCAAAGAAAAGTACTTCGACCACTCTTGCCGTAATCCTGAGACTGCTTTCGGTAGCATCGAGGATGACTGTATGCGTAGAGACCTTACAATTAATGCACTCTATACAAATATCTCAACTGGTGAGATTGTGGACATTACCGGTAAAGGAGTCGATGACATTAAGAACCACATCATACGAACACCTAACGATCCTGATACAATATACGACGATGACCCTCTTCGCATCCTGCGATGTATAAGGTTCGCAAGTCGTTATGGTTGGGAGATTGAGTATGATACATACGAGGGTATGGTTCGCAATGTCAGCCGACTGGAAATTATCACTAAAGAGCGAGTAAAAGATGAGTTCTGCAAGATGCTCACCTGCAAGCACCCTATAATGGCAATGGAACTCCTTCGCAAGATAGGAGCCATGCACTATGTCATCCCGGAACTGGAAGAAACGTACTCAATGACACAGAATGAGTATCACTTCGGCACTGTATGGGAACATACGATGATGGTATTGGAAGGAACAAAAGATGACAATATGATTCTTCGCATATCTGCCCTACTACACGATATCGGAAAGATTCGTGTCTGTACTGAAGAAGACGGCAAGATTCATTTCTTGAAGCATGAATTGAAGAGCGGAGAAATGATAGATGAACTACTTCGTCCTTTGAAATTCAGCAACGAAATCATCAAGGAGGTAACTTTCCTTGTTCGCAACCACATGATTTGCAAAACATGGGGATCTGAATGTGAGTATATGAAGGACAAGAAACTTCGACGACTCCAATACGAGTGTAAGACTGAAGAACGATTCCGTAATCTTATGACTATCATTGATGCTGACAATAATGCTTATGCTGCTGACAAGTGTATGCCTAAACAGGTGGAGTTTATCCTTAGTCGCACAGAGGCAATGAAGGCTGAAGGTTCTGCCATGTTCGGCTACAAGTTGCCACTTACAGGCAAGGAAATAATGGACTTGAAAGGCATCAAACCAGGATCAGCCGTCAAGGAATGTCTGGACTACCTTATGAAAATAGCTTTTGCGAACCCTCTCCGTAAAAAAGAAGAGTTTGTAAAACATCTTCTTGGGTATCGATTGCAGAAGTGATATACGTAAGGTTACGTTCCTACGGGGCAGCATATGACCATAGCGCAATTAGTTAAATAGTAGCCATATAACACTAATAATAAAACTTTATAAAGAAATTTATAGCCGATGAATGTATGTAGAATAAGTTTTAAAAATTGTATTCTTGCCATTTGGAATCAGTTGACAAGAAAGGGTGCATGGCGAAACATTTTTGTCACGCACAATGCCTTTGGGATATTCAGCGAGTATAGCCATATATCTCGTCGTAGTGGAAAACCAAAGATTTCTTATCCGAATAAGAAGGTGGCATTAAGAGCTGCTGAGGCTATGGGTAAAAAGCATGGTGTGCATTTCTCGGTATACAAATGTGCATGGTGCGATGGATGGCATATAGGGAAGAATGCGCAGAATAAAATCAAGTCTGACGCGTTGGAGGATAAACGCCAGCTGTAGTTCTTCTCATGTATATAATAGCAATGAGGGTATTGAAACATTAAATCATGAAGCAAAAACCTTGGATGAAGGAACCATCAGTGGTGAACAGAGGGGATTTTTATATTCTTTGGTGATAGGAATGGTTACTTCAATGCTCTATATCTCATAAACAGACAAAATAACTAACTTAGAAGTTGCGCCCGACACGAATTAGGGTATCGAAATATGAAATTCAAGGTATTTGCTATTTATGCTATGCGGTTTACTGTATGTGTAGCACTTGCATTCTATTGCGTAGGTGTCTATGCTCAGAGAAAAGAAGTTTCCTATTTCAACGATAGTGTTGATATTTGTCCATTAGCAGACAAAGAACTTATAGACTCATGCTATAACCTATTAGATAGAAATATGATGCTGGAAACAGATGGTATATATGGGCAAATAGCCGTTATTGATGCCACAACATCAGAAGTATTAGCATGGGCATCATTGGAGAAACAATTGGATGACGAGTGTGAGGGATGTGGTGACATGATATATGTACCATTCAAAAAGAATATCTGGGCTATCAGTGACACAACAAAGACGAACAATGCCATAGAACTGGCTCTGTCTTTCAAGCAAAGAGGTGTAAAACAGGCAGGTAGATACAATATCCTTCAATACGACTACAATAAAAGATGTTTTGATGAATTTACGTTTGTGGGCTGTTTTCCAGCTGATAACCCAAAATATTCCATCGGTATGGTTGTCATTCGCCCCCATAAGCTTCCGGCAACTGCTGGAATGTTGAGCAAGGAGGTGAACCTACTGATTGAATGGTTGATGACTAGAAAGAAGTAACAATAAAAGTTGTGCCCGACACGGATTAGGGGAAATCGATATGAAGAAAATTAAGATTACAGAGCAAATACATGTTCTCGGAACTACGTTTAAGGATATTTACGAGAATGCTGACTATTCGCATAATGGAATATCCAAGGATGGTGTATATGTAGGGCAGCTCGTGAGACATCATCTTTGGTTTGATGAATGTGATTATCTCAGCGACAATTATTGGTGGCGTTGCTTTGTATTTGCAAAATCAAAAGATGAGGTTGAAAACAAATTGGAAAAGTTGAGAGAACCAGAATTTAGAGAAGATTTAGCTCCAATGATATACTGGGACGACGAATACGATGATATGAAAGTAACAGAGGATATTACATTATGAAAAAACTATTGTTTATAATCCTTATGCTTGCAGTTCTTACTGGCTGTCATGGTTTGCGTATGGGAGTCGGATTAAAAGGGAAAGTCATTGAAGAAGATACCCTTGTCTTGGATGGTGATACGTTCACCATTCAAGAACGAATTGGTGACAGTCTGTTTATCGTTTGGAACTATGAACATTCCGATGAAAAGACACCATGCTACCTTCTAAAGTATGAACGCAACGGTTTCTATTATCCGCAAATCGGAGCATCAGATATTACATCAATTGATAATACGACTGAATATGTTTGTATAGACGAGAAGGATGTTTATGACATTAAGAACAAAAAGGTGTTGTTCGCACCTTCTTGCAATGCTTCAGGACTGTGTTATCTTGGTGAATGGAATGACTTGTTTCTTTTCGCAAGTTCTGATACGCTATGTTTCTCTGATGGGAAATGCTTTGGACTTCAGGATGATGTGTATTGTCAGATATCCAGGAAAAAGGGGCTCTTGACTTTAGTGGCTGGTGCCCAAACGATAGAAGTTCCATTTGGCGACTTATATCATTCGAGAAAGATTGCCGAATCAAAAGATATATCTGTCGAAAGGACGATAAAGGACTATCATATCAAGCCAAGAAACAAGTACGAAAGTATGGATGCCGGTTTTACTGTGGATTTGGAAATTCCTAAGGGTAATACTGGTGCTGACAGGTCAATCCGTGAATGGATGATGACTGCTGTAAGGGATGATGCGTTCTTCCAGTTGGAAAGCAGCAAAGATATTTCTGTAGGCAAGTGTACATCACTTAGGGATATGCTGCATTCGTTGGATGATTATGGCGTGTTGTGGGAGAAGCTCTGTCGGGCAGAGTACCAGATAGAAGATACGTTGGAAGTGAGAATGACTTGCGATATCAAGGTGAAGAAGGTTGTGGATTGTCAAGACTATACCACCTATTACTATAGGGCGAGCCTTTACAATGGGGGCTTTCATGATTTGCCTCGTGAGAATTACATCACATACGACAAGAAGAAAGGTGTATTTGTGGATGTTGGCAACACTGTGAAACCAGCTATGCTGCAACGCTTCCGACATCTGGTTTTGGAGAGTTTGAAGAAAGAATATGATTTCAACTATGAACGGGAAAGTTCATGGGAGTATTTTACCAATAGCATATTCTCCTTCCATTGTCCTATGGTTGATACAAGTGGTATGGATGAGGTGATGCAGTCATTTCTCGTACATAACTACTCCTGTGATGAATGGGCAGGATGGACGGGATACACTGAAAAGGCATTTACCGAAAAGGATTTTCCTCTGACTCATTTCGCAGTACTTCCAGAAGGTATCGTCTTGACCTATCATCCTTATCAAATTGATTGCTTTGCTGCAGGCGAATACCATGCTGTTATCCCTTTCAAGGATGCTAATAAGTGTTTGGTATATGATTATTCCCAGTATGAGGATTTGAAGCCAAAGTTACAAAGATTCATCAAGTGGTAATGAAAAAACAGAAAGAGGAGGGATCCCAAAAACGCAAGAAGTCTGCTGGCATCACTGCCAACAGACTTCACTTTTCACTAAACCGAACCTAAAATTCTATCTTATATTTGAAAATCATGTAAATTCTATGGAAACCTGAATAAGTCTTATTACCTTTAAAAAAACTAACCTAATCTATTCTTTCTTGTATAACGCCTGCAAAATGAACTGTCTTTTCCTATTTTATTATTCAGCAATCGTCTGCTGCTCTGTAGCTGTCTGATCTGCTGTCTGCTGTTCTGTAGTCTCCTTCTGCTCAGTTGTTCCCTGCTGGGTAGAATCCTCTGCTGCAGCCTGTGGCTGAACAGGAGCATCTACTGCCAATGAATCGGAAGGTGCATTTGGAGCTACTGTATCAACAGGAGCAACCTGAGCGTTACTTACCATTTTGCTTGATGCAAAAACGTTGCTTACTGAAACCATAACCAAAGCTGCGATAGCTGCAAACATAAACTTCTTCATAATCTTATCTTTTTTAAATTGTTACTAATTGATGTTACTTATTTGTTTGTGGATTCATTATCGAACCCGCTTATCATAGTCACAATCTGCGTGCCAAAAAGATGAGAAAAATGACTTTGTGTTGATAATCAGGTGTTTATACGTTTTGTGCCAAAAATGAATGGTGTGGAATGTGAGGAAACCATGTGGAAATATTCCCCAAAAAGTTGGGGAATGCATGCATGAAAAAAGGTCCCTTCGAGGATGTTACTCCCCGAAGGAACCTTTTTCATATAATAGGAAATGATAAAAATCTATCTTTTAGAGATTCTTGAACTCGATGCCGTTTGCCTCTGAGTAGTCAATGGTGATTGGCTTCTCGCGACTTACTTTCTCGGCAAGAATCTTCTTGCTCAAATCGTTCAGAACGTAATCCTGGATGGCACGCTTTACTGGGCGGGCACCAAACTCTGGGTCGTAACCTACCTCGGCAAGATAACCGATGGCGGCTGGAGTCCAGCGGAGATCGAAGCCCTGAGGCTCCAACATCTTCTTGGCTCTGTTCATTTGCAACTCCACAACCTTGGCAATCTGATCCTTGGTCAATGGCTGGAAGGTGATGATGTCGTCGATACGGTTCAGGAACTCTGGACGGAAGGTCTTCTTCAACATCTCGCGGCTCGCATTGGAAGTCATGATGATGATGGTGTTCTTGAAGTTGACTACACGACCCTTGTTGTCGGTCAATCGGCCATCGTCCAATACCTGGAGCAGGGTGTTGAAGACATCTGGATGAGCCTTCTCAATCTCATCGAAGAGAACCACACTGTATGGCTTGCGGCGAACAGCCTCGGTCAACTGGCCACCCTCATCGTATCCTACATACCCCGGAGGCGCTCCAATCAAACGGGTGACACTGAACTTTTCCTGATATTCGCTCATATCAATTCGCGTCATCATCGACTCGTCGTTGAAGAGATACTCGGCAAGTGCCTTGGCAAGCTCGGTCTTACCTACACCGGTGGTGCCGAGGAAGATGAAGCTGGCGATAGGACGCTTTGGATCCTGCAAACCGGCACGGCTGCGGCGAACGGCATCACTTACGGCAGTGATTGCCTCGTCCTGACCGATGACTCTCTTGTGGAGTTCCTCCTCCAGATGGAGTAGTTTCTCACGTTCGCTCTGCATCATTCGGCTCACTGGTATTCCGGTCCAGCGGCTTACTACCTCTGCAATATCATCGGCTGTCACCTCTTCACGGATCATTGCCTCACCGCCCTGGGTGCTCTTCAGCTGCTCCTGAATCTTCTTGATATCCTCTTCAAGGGCTACCAGCTTAGAGTAGCGAATCTCGGCTACACGCTCATAATTGCCTTCACGCTCCATGCGCTCAGCCTCGAACTTGAGGTTCTCTATCTCCTGCTTGTCTTGCTGAATTTTGTTAACAAGAGCCTTTTCGCCTTCCCACTTTGCACGGAAGTCGTGCTCCTTATCCTTCAACTCTGCAATCTCCTTGTCGAGCTGCAGAATCTTAGGTTGGTCGTTCTCACGCTTAATTGCCTCACGTTCAATTTCCAACTGCTTCAAGTGGCGGGTGATTTCATCCAGTTCCTCTGGCACGGAGTCACGTTCCATACGGAGCTTGGCTGCGGCTTCATCCATCAGGTCGATGGCCTTATCCGGGAGAAATCTGTCAGAAATATATCTCTCAGATAACTTGACAGCTGCTATGCAGGCATCATCCTGAATACGAACCTTGTGGTGGTTCTCATAACGCTCCTTGATACCACGAAGAATGCTGATGGCATCTACCTCGTCTGGCTCATTCACCATCACAGTCTGGAATCGACGCTCCAGTGCCTTATCCTTCTCGAAGTACTTCTGATACTCGTTGAGGGTAGTGGCACCGATGGCTCTCAGTTCGCCACGAGCCAAGGCAGGCTTCAGAATGTTGGCAGCATCCATGGCACCCTCGCCACCGCCAGCACCTACCAGGGTATGAATCTCATCGATGAAGAGGATAATCTGACCATTGGCATTGGTTACCTCCTTGATGACGCTCTTCAGGCGCTCCTCGAATTCACCCTTGTATTTGGCACCGGCAACCAGTGCACCCATATCGAGCGAATAGAGCTGCTTGTTCTTCAGGTTCTCAGGCACGTCGCCACGAACGATACGCTCTGCAAGTCCCTCAACAATAGCGGTTTTACCTGTACCAGGCTCACCAATCAGAATTGGGTTGTTCTTGGTGCGGCGAGAGAGAATCTGGAGCACACGGCGAATCTCTTCATCACGTCCGATAACCGGGTCGAGCTTGCCGCTGCGAGCCTGTTCAACGAGGTTCTTGGCGTACTTTTCAAGACTCTGATAGTTCTCGTCGGCACTCTGGCTCTTCACGTTCTGGCCCTGTCGCAAAGCCTGGATGGCTGCGGTGAGGTCCTTCTCGTTGGCACCGGCATCCTTGAGGATTCGGGTAGCGGTAGAGTTGCCTTTGAGGATAGCGAGGAGGATAGGCTCCACGCTTACGAATTCATCTCCCATCTTCTTGGCGATGTCCTCGGCGTTGATCAATATCTGGTTGGTATCGCCCGAGAGGTATGGCTGACCAGCACCCTGCACACGAGGCAGGTGCTGCATCTCCTGCTGCAGGAGCATGGCAATCTGGTTGCCGTTCATGCCCAGCTTCTGGAAGATGTAGTTGGTTACATCAGGTGCCTTCTCGATGATACCACTGAGAAGATGCACCGGTTCGATGGTCTGCTGACCATTTCTCTGCGCTATGTTCACAGCGGCCTGCACCGCTTCCTGCGCCTTGATTGTAAATTTGTCGAATGTCATATCTTGATCTCCTTTCTAAATGTTATTTTGTTCTACTTCTTGTTGTCTGGCTTCAGTTCTTCCGGACTTTCAGCCTTGGATGATGCTTCAGCCTTGCTGGCTTCCGGCATCACAATCCGTGGATGCGAATAGCGTGCCCATTGCGTGTTTTTTGGCGTTTTTCTGACATTTTGTCTGTTTTTTCCTTCCTTTTTCCCTATTCGCAGAAAAGCTTCTGTCAAAATGGCTGAACCATTACTTGATTTATCGCAAATATCCTTTAAATAATGTGATAATAGGTATTAAATATTTGTGTATTCCAAATATTCTTTGTATCTTTGCAGCGTTTTTAGAAACCATATTGAATATAAAAAATCGTAATATATAAAGTCAATGGCTGAAACAAAGAAGATCAAGACAGCTTTGGTGTCTGTCTTTCACAAGGATGGCTTGGACGAGTTGCTCGCCAAGTTGAATGAAGAGGGTGTTAAGTTCCTGAGCACAGGTGGTACTCAGAAGTTTATCGAATCTTTGGGTTATGAATGTGAAAAAGTTGAGGATGTCACCACATATCCATCAATCCTCGGTGGTCGTGTGAAGACTCTTCATCCAAAAATATTTGGAGGTATCCTGGCCCGTCGCGACAATGAGGGCGACCAGGAGCAGATGAAGGAGTATGAGATTCCTTCTATCGACCTCGTTATCGTGGATCTCTATCCATTTGAGCAGACTGTAGCCAGCGGCGCCAGCGATGCCGACATCATTGAGAAGATAGATATCGGCGGTATCTCCCTGATCCGTGCCGGTGCCAAGAACTTCAAGGACGTGGTTATCGTTCCTAGCAAGGCTGAGTACAGTGTACTTCTCGACATCCTGAAGAAGAAGGGTGCTGAAACCGACATTGAGGACCGCAAGATGTTCGCAGAGCGTGCATTCGGCGTAAGTTCTCACTATGATACTGCTATCCACGCTTGGTTTGCCAAGTAATAAAGAGGTAAACCTATTCATCTCGCAACTCTTCCCGCTCTTGAAAGCGAGGGCGGGAAGATGACTACAAAGGAAAGATTTTAAGCTTAAAATATTAGATTTACATTAGCAAATGGGATTTTTTTCATTTATTCAGGAAATCGCAATGGACTTGGGTACCGCCAATACCATCATTATCAGTGATGATAAGATTGTAGTGGACGAACCTTCTGTTGTTGCCCTCGACCGCCGCACCGACAAAATGATTGCCGTAGGCGAGAAGGCAAAGATGATGTACGAGAAGACTCATGACAACATCCGTACAATCCGTCCTTTGCGTGATGGCGTTATCGCCGACTTTACTGCCTGCGAGCAGATGATGCGTGGACTTATCAAGATGGTTCATACAGGAAGCCGATTGTTCTCACCTTCACTCCGTATGGTGATTGGTGTACCTTCTGGTTCTACTGAGGTAGAGCTCCGTGCCGTACGCGACTCTGCCGAGCATGCCGACGGTCGCGACGTATATTTGATTTTTGAACCTATGGCTGCTGCTATCGGTATCGGTATCGATGTAGAGGCACCAGAAGGTAACATGATAGTTGATATAGGTGGTGGTAGCACCGAGATTGCAGTCATCTCTCTGGGTGGTATCGTATCCAACAACTCTATCCGTACAGCCGGTGACGATTTGACAGCCGACATCCAGGAGTATATGAGCCGCCAGCACAACGTGAAGGTTTCCGAGCGTATGGCTGAGCGTATCAAGATTCATGTGGGTTCTGCCCTGACAGATCTGGGAGATGAGGCTCCTGAGGACTTCATCGTTCACGGTCCTAACCGTATCACAGCGCTCCCAATGGAGGTGCCTGTATGCTATCAGGAGATTGCTCACTGTCTGGACAAGACTGTAGCCAAGATTGAGAATGCAGTACTCTCAGCTCTCGAGAATACTCCACCAGAGCTTTATGCCGACATCGTGAAGAACGGTATCTGGCTTTCAGGTGGTGGTGCTCTGCTCCGCGGTCTCGACAAGCGACTCCAGGACAAGATCAACATCCCATTCCATATCGCCGAGGATCCATTGCACAGTGTGGCTAAGGGTGCCGGTATCGCATTGAAGAATGTGGATCGTTTCTCATTCCTGATGAGATAATTTCAAGATATTTAAATTCCGCATCTGGACCACTTGTGCCCATTTGCGGAATTTTAATCATATACAGATTCATTTTTTAAAGTATGCACAACCTTTTAGAGTTTTTGCAGAAATACAACCATTGGTTTGTCTTCGTGATTCTGGAGGTGGTGAGCATGGTGCTTCTGTTCCAGTATAACAGCTACCAGGGCAGTGCGTGGTTTTCTACAGCCAATGCCGTGACGGGCAAGATCTATGAATGGGATGCCAACGTGGAGACTTTCTTCTCCCTGACCAAGGTGAACCAGGAGCTTACCCAGCGGAATGCCTATCTGGAGCAGCAGGTGCAGCAGCTGAGCGACAGCCTCTATGGGGTAACCAAGGATAGTGCCATCTATCACCGCGACCAGTTTGCGCTGCTTCAGAATTACCGACTCATCCCTGCCAAGGTGGTGGCCAACAGCCTGGACAAGCCGGACAACCTGATTACCATCGACAAGGGTAGCGCTGATGGCATCCATAAGGATATGGGTGTGATAAGCGGTACAGGAGTGGTGGGCATCGTGTATCTCGTGGCTCAGCATTACAGCATCGTGATACCAGTGCTCAACGTGAAGTCGAATATCAGTTGTACCATCCAGGGCAGAGGCTATTTCGGCTATCTGCGATGGAAGGGTGGCGTTTCGGAACTGGCATATCTGGAAGAGGTGCCACGCCATGCCCACTTCAAGCTGGGTGACTACGTAGTAACGAGTGGCTATTCGGCTGTGTTCCCTCCGGGAGTAAGAGTGGGCAAGATTCTGCACGTGTTTAATTCTGCTGATGGATTGTCGTATAGAGTACAGTTGAGACTTTCTACCGACTTTGCCCGTCTGCGTGATGTCTGCGTCATCGATGATGCCGTGATGAAGGAACGCCTTCAGATTATGCGTGCTGCACAGGATAGTATCATGCCCGACGGCAATGCCAAAGGTAAAAATTAAAAGATCATAGTAAGAGGAGATATATAAGTAGCAATGAGTATAGATTTGATAAAACGACTCGGCATCTTCGTGGTGCTCGTGCTGGTGCAGGGATTGGTGTTCAACCATATCCACTTGTTCAACTGCGCCACCCCCTTGCTGTATATTTTCATGGTGCTCCATTTCCGCAGAAACCATCCACGCTGGTCGGTGATGCTGTGGAGCTTCATGATGGGACTTTGTATCGACGTGTTTGCCAATACGCCGGGAGTAGCTGCAGCTTCGATGACCTTCATCGGACTGCTTCAGCCTTATCTTTTCGAACTCTTCGTGCCAAGAGACAGTGCCGACGACCTGGAGCCGTCTATGCGCACCATCGGTGTCGGTTCGTATGTTCTCTACACGTTGGTTATCGTACTCGTTTATAATCTGGTATTCTTTACTCTGGAGACCTTCAATTTCTTCAATTGGATGGAGTGGCTCCTCCGCATCGGTGGCGGTACAGCCATCACGATGCTCCTCATCATGGCATTGGAGAGCTTCCGCAAGGGATAGGACCTTGCTGGAAGACAGAGAACAGTAAAAGATCAAACAAAAAATTTCAGCTATATATATAATATGGTGGATTACAATCTTGATAAGCGTAAGTATGTGATTGGTGGTGTGGCTATAGCAATTGTAGTCATATACGCCATTCGTCTCTTTACGCTTCAGATTATGAGTGAGGATTATAAGAAGAATGCCGATTCCAATGCCTTCCTGAAGCAGATTGAGTTCCCTTCGCGTGGCGCCATCTACGACAGAAACGGCAAGCTGATGGTGTATAATTCGCCTTCCTATGATATCATGGTGGTGATGAAGGAGCAGGAGGGACGTCTGGATACGATGGACTTCTGCAACTCCCTGGGCATTACCAAGGAGGCTTTCGAGAAGCGAATGGAGACCATCAAGGACAGAAACAAGAATCCCGGATACTCGCGATATACCCAGCAGCTCTTCATGAGTCAGCTTTCTGACAAGGACTTCAGCGTCTTCCAGGAGAAGATGTTCCGGTTCCCTGGTTTCTATGTGCAGAAGCGAAGTGTGAGAGAATATGTCTATCCATACGCTGCCCATGTACTGGGAGATGTGGGTGAGGTTTCGCCAAGCGATATAGAGGAGGATGACTACTATCAGCCGGGTGACTATATCGGTAAGCTGGGACTGGAGAAGCATTTCGAGAAGGAGCTTCGAGGTACCAAGGGCGTGAAGATTATGCTTCGCGATGCCCGCGGAAGAATACAGGGAAGCTATCAGAACGGAAAACTCGACCAGCGGCCTGTTGCCGGTAAGGACCTGACGCTGGGTATCGATGTCAACCTTCAGGCTCTGGGCGAAAGACTGCTGCAGGGCAAGATTGGAAGTATCGTGGCCATCGACCCAAGAGACGGGTCGGTGCTGGCGATGGTTTCTTCTCCTACCTATGATCCGCGCCGACTGGTGGGTAAGAATAGAGGAAAGATGCACAAGTGGCTCTCGCAGAACCCTTGGAAACCGCTCCTGAATCGTAGTATCATGGGACAGTATCCTCCGGGTTCTACCTTCAAGACTTCCCAGGCGCTGACCTATCTTACCGAGGGAATCATCACTCCGGGCACAGCCTTCCCATGTAATCACGGTTTCTCTTACAAGGGTCTGCATGTGGGATGTCATGGTCACCCGTCGCCTATTGAGCTGGTAGATGCCATCAGTACCTCCTGCAACGGTTACTTCTGCTGGGGACTTTATTATATGATAGGCAACAAGAAGAAGTATGGCTCGGTGCAGGAGGCAATGACCGTATGGAAAGACTATATGGTGAGTATGGGATTCGGCTATAAGCTGGGCATCGATCTGCCGGGCGAGAAGCGAGGTCTGATTCCAAATGCACAGTTCTATGACAAGGCCTACAAGGGTTCCTGGAACGGACTTACCATCATCAGTATCTCTATCGGACAGGGTGAGGTGAACCTCACTCCTCTGCAGATTGCCAATCTGGGTGCCACCATCGCCAACCGAGGCTATTACTATGTGCCTCACGTAGTGCGTAAGGTGCAGGGCGAACCGCTCGATACGCTTTATACCCGCCGTCATTACACCAAGGCTTCGAAGCGAGCCTATGACTATGTGGTGGCTGGTATGAGAAGTTCGGCACTGAAGGGTACCTGTAAGATGCTCTCCCGTTACGACTTCGAGGCTTGCGGCAAGACCGGTACGGCTCAGAACCGTGGTCACGACCACTCTGTATTCATGGGCTTTGCTCCGATGAACAATCCGAGAATCGCCATCGCCGTGTATGTGGAGAATGGTGGATGGGGTGCCGACTATGGTGTGCCTATCGGTGGTTTGATGATGGAGCAGTATCTGAAGGGAAAGCTTTCTCCTGCTTCTGAAAGTCAGGCGGCACAGATGCAGGCCCGAAGAATTGCCTACGGTTCTAGTAGCAGATAATATACTGAAGTTTCAAATCAAAACTGCAGTTTCTATCCTGAGACTGCAGTTTCAATTTATTGAATAATAAAGACAATGGCTCAATCAGATAATAAACAACCAGCTGGTATTCTCCGTTCGCTCGACTGGTGGACCATCGGCATCTATCTGGCATTGCTCTGCTTCGGCTGGATCAGTGTCTGCGGTGCCAGTTATACCTATGGCGACAACGATATCTTCAGTCTGGGTGCCCGTTCGGGTATGCAGATTATATGGATAGGTACCTCCATTGCGCTGGGCTTCGTCATCCTGATGATGGACGACCGTTTTTTCGATACCTTCGCCTACGTGATCTATGCCGTGCTGATATTGCTGCTTTTTGCCACGATCTTCAATCCGCATAGCATCAAGGGTTCGCACTCCTGGCTGGTGCTGGGACCGCTGCGACTGCAGCCTGCCGAGTTCGGTAAGTTTGCTACGGCGCTGGCTGTGGCAAAGTTTATGTGCAGCTATGGATTCAATATCCATAAGATGAAGCATTTCATGGCGGCTATGGGCATCATCATTTTGCCTATGATATGTATCGTGGGACAGCGCGAGACGGGTTCGGCATTGGTATATTCCGCCTTTTTCCTGATGCTTTACCGCGAGGGAATGCCGGGTGCCATCCTCTTTACCGGAGTCTCGATGGTGGTTTACTTTGTGGTGGGTATCAAGTACGAGAACGTGACGATGTGGGATACCTACACCTCGGTGGGAAAATTCACGGTGCTGCTGCTGGTGCAGATCTTCACGGCAGGACTGGTGAACAGCTATACGGGCAACAGGAAGCATGCTCTCATCATCCTGTGCTACTCGGTGGGCATCACGCTCATCTTTGCACTCTTCTCCACCTACATCATTCCGTTTGACATCGTATGGGTGCAGCTGCTGCTCTGTGCGGTGATGATTGGATTCCTGGTGTATCACGGTCTGAGGACCCGCTTCCGCAACTATTTCCTGATTTCGATATTCGCAATGGGAAGTATTGCCTTCTTCTACAGTGCCGATTACGTGCTGAACAACGTGATGGAACCTCACCAGCGAGTGCGTATCAACGTGCTGCTGGGATTGGACGAAGATCTGGCTGGTGCCGGATATAATGTGCATCAGAGTGAGATAGCCATCGGTTCGGGTGGCTTGCAGGGAAAGGGATTCCTGAACGGAACCCAGACCAAGCTGAAGTTCGTGCCTGAGCAGGATACCGACTTCATCTTCTGTACGGTAGGAGAGGAGGAAGGATTCCTGGGTTCGGCAGGCGTGCTGCTGCTCTTCTTGATGTTGATATTGAGATTGATACATCTGGCGGAGCGACAACCTTTCAAGTTCGGACGAATATACGGCTACTGTGTGCTTTCGGTATTCCTGTTCCACCTATTTATTAATGTGGGAATGGTGCTGGGACTGACGCCGGTAATCGGCATTCCGCTTCCGTTCTTCAGTTATGGAGGTAGTTCGCTCTGGGGCTTTACCATCCTGCTTTTCATCTTCCTGCGTATTGATGCCGGAAGAAACCTGGTAAGAAGCTAGATTTTACAGCATAAAAAATGACCAGTGAGATACGTCTCATTGGTCATTTTTCGTTATTTTCACTCCGATGTCGCTTACACCCGGAAGAATTTCTCGCTTCATATCATGGCGGATGGCGATATGGATGGAATCGCCTCTGTTTATCTTATAGATATTGATAGGGAAGTTGTACTGATAGTAGCTGATGCCCTGTCCCTTGTTCTCGCCATGCTGGTTGATGAGCTGGCAGAGTAGGGTATCAGTCTTCTCGATACGCTTGCCCTTGTTGGCAGGGTAGATGGTCTGGTTCACGATGAGTGTCAATGCCGTAAACGGATAGGCACCTGTGGTTCTCAGACCCAGGCTCTGCCGGTAATAGCCGGTGGCAGCCATCGGAGGGATTTCGAACGATAGGGTATCGTTCTTCTCCCATCCTGCAATCGGCGTGTGGGCATATTCATCATATACCTTGGCATGATTGCAAGCGCTGAAGGCTATGGTTGCCACCAGTATGAAAACGAAATGAATCAGTCTTTTCATTTTTACTTCTTGTCCTCCTGTGGCTTGTTATTTTCGCCCTGCTGAGGCTTGTTATTCTCGCCCTGCTGAGGCTTGTTGTTGCTTGCCTGCTTTGGCTTGTTGTTATTGCCCTGCTGAGGTCTGTTTCCCTGCTGGCGAGGTCCCTTGTTTCTATTATCCCTGTTGCGGTTGTTACCGTTTGGCTGGCGGTTCTCGTTCTTTTCTGGACGGTTGCCGTTTGGCTGACGGTTATCTCCCTTTTCAGGGCGATTTGCATTGCGGTTCTTATTCTTCTTCTTTTTCTTCGCCTTATCAAATCGGCTGAGATCAGACTCATTGAGCAGATCGATGCTCTTGGAAGTTTCCTTCATCTTGCCATTCTCCATCAGGCTGAGCGGTTTCTCGCCCTGTTTATTCATCTCAATGATTTCCTTGGCACGTTCTGCTGTGATGGTTTCCAGGTTGGAAGCCAAGTTCTTGTCAGAAGAGTAGGTGATGAGTCCGGCAAGGATATCTACCTTGAACTGATGGAACTCGCCGTCGGCAGTCTGAAGCACGGCATCCTTAGGTGGCATCTTTCGGCTTGCCTCTACATAGTTATCTACCTCGTAGTTGAGGCAGCACTTCAGTTTGGCGCACATGCCAGCCAACTTCTGAGGGTTGAGCGAGATGTCCTGGTAGCGTGCAGCATTGGTGCTCACACTTACGAAGTTCTTCATCCAGGTAGCGCAGCAGAGCTCTCTGCCGCAAGGACCGGTACCGCCGATACGGCCAGCCTCCTGACGTGCACCAATCTGCTTCATCTCGATACGGACATGGAAGGTATCGGCAAGTACCTTGATGAGCTGGCGGAAATCTACACGCTCATCAGCGATATAGTAGAAGATGGCCTTGTTGCCATCGCCCTGATACTCCACGTCGCCGATTTTCATCTTCAGACCCAGGTCCTTGGCTATCTGACGGCTCTGGATCATGGTGTCGTGTTCGCGGCTCTTGGCTTCCTTTGCCTTGTCGAGGTCCACCTGCTTGGCAAGTCGGTAGATTCGCTTGATGTCATCCTGCGACTTGAGATTTGCCTTCTTGATCTGCAGTTTTACCAGTCGGCCGGTTAATGTTACTACACCCACGTCGTGACCCGGGTTAGCCTCTACAGCCACGATGTCGCCCTTCTTGAGGTCGAGGTTGTTAACATTGTGATAATATCCCTTTCGGGTATTTTTAAATTGCACTTCCACCAGGTCGGTGCTCTCAGCGTTTCCTGGCACGTCGGCTAGCCAGTCGTATGTGTTGAGCTGTCGGTCCTGTCGTCCCACAGCCTTGCAGCATAGACCTCTATCGCAGCCATTCCACATTTTGAATTTCATATTTTTATAATCCACGATGTATTCTATTTATTGATTCACGATGTTTTCTATTTATTGATTAATATATATTGCCCTTTCGGGGGATGTATTTCCTTTATTTTCTGATGAGCAGAACGATATTCTTCAGCGCCAGGTCGAAGAACACGATTTTCGGGTTGGCATTCTGGGCGATGAATCGCTTGCTTTCCTCGAAGAGATTGGAGATGTCGATGATATTCGCCTCGTTGATGAATCGGGCGAAGTTCCTGGCGAAATTCTCCTCCTCCTGTGTCATATAATTGAGTTCCGGCTGGCGGAAATTATACATGAAACTCTCGCGTAGCATGTGCATGAAGTAATCGAGCATTCGCTTCTGCTTCTCTCTGCCGAAGGTGGCAACCACCTCGCTCCACTTCTTCAAATCGTGGATGTTGCGCATATAGGAGAGGCGCATCAGCATGATGAACATATCCAGATGCTGGCGGTTTTCATTGCCAGAGTCCAGCTCCTCCAATGCATGGTTCCAGTTGCCGTTGGCGATTCGGGCGATGCGGTGGGCTGCTTCTGCATCCAGCGCTCTTCTTTCTATGAGCGCTTTCTCCACCTCGGAAGTTTCAATCTTTTTCAGGTCGATACGCTGTGCACGGCTTCTGATGGTTTCGAGCAGAAGTTCCGGCTGTTCGCTTACCAGGAGGAAGAGTGTCTGATGAGGCGGCTCTTCCAGCAGTTTCAATATCTTGTTGGCACTCGTGAGGTTCATACGCTCCGGCAACCATATCAGACTGATCTTGTATCCGCCTTGACTCGACATCATGCTCAGTTCTCTCGAAAGATTGTCGGTCTCATCGGCGGTGATGATTGCCTGCTTGTTGAAGTCGGCATCAGTCTTGCCCATGCGCTGCATCCAGTCGCTGATCAGCACATACGGACCTTCCTGGAGGAGCATCTCACGCCATTCTTTCTTAAAGTCGAGACTTACGGGCGTATGGTCGCCGCTCATCTCGGATGTCTTGATTGTAGGGAAGGTGAAGTGCAGGTCGGGATGCTCCCATTTTCTCAACATCGGGGAATCGCCCAGTAGATAGCTGGCAAAAGCCAGCGCCACTGCCAGCTTTCCACAACCTTGTGGACCGCAGAACATCAGTGCATGAGGCACACGATTCTCCTGAACCATCTCCATCAGACGGTTCCATATATCTTGCTGACCTATCACTTCACTATTTAACATTTAACATTGAACTTTAAAATAAAATTTTAGCTATCTGTTTCACGCTATCCACCGCCGAAACGGTGAAGAAATGGATATGATTGTATCCGTGATTGAAGAGATCTTTCACCTGGGCAGTCGTCCACTCGATACCGAGTGCCTTGGCATCTTCATCGCTCTTGCACTTCAAAACCTCCTGCGCCAGAGCTTCCGGGATGTCGCAATGGAAGGTCTTTGGTACCATGGTGAGCTGACTCAGCTTGGCGAATGGCTTCAGCGCCGGAACGATAGGGATGGTGATGCCCATCTGGCGAGCCTTCTCAACGAAAGCATAGAATTTCTCGTTGTCGTAGAAGAGCTGGGTGATGGCATAGTCAGCGCCCAACTGCTGCTTCTCCAGGAGATGCTGCATATCCATCTCCAGATTGGGAGCCTCTTCGTGCTTCTCCGGATAGCAGGCTACGCCACAGCAGAATTTATCACCCGGATGCTTGATCGGGGTGCCGTCGAAGAAGAAACCGTCGTTAAACTGGTTTACTTGCTTCAGCAGGTCGGTGGCATTGGAATGACCGTTTTCTGTTGGAGTAAACTGTCGGTCTTCCTTCGCCTTGTCACCTCTCAGCACAAGGATATTGCTGATGCCCAGAAACTGGAGATCGAGCAATTCGTATTCGATGTCTTCCTTCGTGGCACCGCTACAGATGATGTGAGGGATGACAGGGATGTCGTACTTGTTCTGGATTGCGCCTGCGATGGCAACGGTGCCAGGGCGGCGACGCACACGCTGACGAGTGAGGAGACCGTTTTCCAGTTCCTTGTAAACATACTCGCTGTGGTGTGTGGTAATGTTGATAAACCGTGGACCGAAGTCCTTGAGGCTGTCGATGGTGCGGAAGAGAGCCGCAGTGCCATTACCCTTGAGAGGTGGCAAAACCTCGAAAGAGAAGCCTCTTTTGTCGCCCTTTTGATGTAAGAATTCTGCGATGTTCATATTACGTAATATCTATGTGCTCTTATTTTGGTTGCAAATTTACAAAAAAAATAGGGGAAATGTGCAGATTATGCGTATTATTTTAAAATAAACAGATAAAAATATAAAAATAAACAAATAAAAAAATAACCTAAAGTAAAATGGAACATCAACAAACGGGCTCTAAGGCCTATCTTTTCTCGATTGTGATGGTCGCCGTATTGGGTGGCTTGCTTTTCGGTTACGATACCGCAGTGATATCAGGTGCCGAGAAGGGTTTGCAGGCATTCTTCAAGGGTGCCGGTGATTTCGAATACACCGATGTGATGCACGGATTCACTTCTTCCAGTGCGCTGATCGGCTGTATCATCGGTAGTTCGCTTTCCGGTCTTTTCGCCAGCAGGCTGGGTCGCAAGCGCTCGCTCATCTTTGCGGGTGTCTGCTTCTTCCTCTCTGCCTGGGGATCCATGGAACCGGAATCTTATCTCCTGCCTCAGGGACATGCCGACTGGACGTTGCTGGTGGTATTCAACTTCTATCGTGTGCTGGGTGGTATCGGTGTAGGTATGGCTTCAGCCATCTGTCCGATGTATATCGGCGAAATCGCTCCGAGCAATATGCGCGGTATGTTGGTGAGCTGCAATCAGTTTGCCATCATCTTCGGTCAGCTGGTGGTTTACTTCGTCAATTTCATCATTATGGGTCCCCATGCCAATCCTATCTATGATGCTGCGGGTGCCATCGCCAATATGGTGGATGCGCAGTGGACCATCGAGACGGGCTGGAGATATATGTTTGGTAGCGAGATGGTTCCGGCAGGACTGTTCACTTTCCTGATCTGCTTCGTACCTGAGACTCCTCGTTATCTCGTGATGATCGGACAGGATGAGAAGGCATACGGCGTGCTTGCCAAGATTAATGGTTCAGAGAAGGCACGCGAGATTATCCACGATATCAGGAATACGGTGACCGTGAAGACCGAGAAGCTCTTCTCCTATGGCTTTATGTGTATCTTTGTGGGCGTGATGCTTTCTGTATTCCAGCAGGCAGTGGGTATCAATGCGGTGCTCTATTATGCGCCTCGTATCTTCCAGGATATGGGAATGGGTAATCCGATGGTTCAGACCGTCATCATGGGTATTGTGAATATTTCGTTTACGCTGGTTGCCGTCTTTACGGTAGAGAAGCTGGGTCGCAAGCCATTGCTTATCTTTGGTTCCATCGGCATGGCAGCAGGAGCCTTGGGCGTAGCCTTGACCTTTGGAAATGAAGCCTTGAGTACGGTTACCATGCTGAGTATCATGGTATATAGTGCCAGCTTTATGTTCTCATGGGGACCTATTGCCTGGGTGCTTATCGCCGAGCTTTTCCCGAATACCATCCGTGGTGCGGCTGTGGCGATTGCCGTAGCTTTCCAGTGGATATTCAACTTCATCGTCAGCTCTACCTTTGTACCGATGTTCAATATGCACCTTACTCCGGGCGATGATTTCGGTCATTGGTTTACCTATGGTCTGTATGGTGCCATCTGTATCGTTGCAGCCATCTTCGTATGGAAGCTGGTACCTGAAACCAAGGGCAAGAGCTTGGAGGATATGAGCAAGCTCTGGAAGAAAGATTAGGATACTGAAATATAGGATAAAAAAGTAAGGCGCGATAGCAGGATAGCTATTGCGCCTTTTTATGTAGTTTTCACGCTGAGTGATAAATTCAGACCATATATTTGTAAGTTGTTTGTATTTAAAAGAGTATTAACTTAATTTCTTGAATTTGAATTAGAATCACAGGGAGATTCTTTTTATTTCTTGAATGTCAGAACCATGATGTATGGAACAGAACCGTATGTACCTACAGCTGTCTTAAATGCATCATTCACAATTTCATTGCCATTATAGATAGCGCCTGGTGTGAGATAGAGCAGGAAGTTCTTCTTGGTTTTGTCTAATCCTGCAGCAGCATATCCATTGCCAGCATAGAATATCATAGTATAATTGTTGTTCTGCTCATCCTTGAAAGTGATGTTGTTTGTTGCTGTATAGAAGAAAGGGGTTGTTGCGTCCATAGAGTAAAGCTTTCCAGACAAAGTCTGATTTGGTACTTCTGAAATCAACTTGCTGTATTTCTCGTTCTTCACATACTTAGCCAACAACTTAACAGGGAAGTTGCTGATGTAGTACGTACTGTCTGATGGATTGATAGAGATGCTGGTAACAATACTGTCCTTCTCCAGGATATTGTTGTTTTTATCAGCAGGGAAGAGGATACCGCACAGGTGAGAACCGCCTACGGTCAGCATCATGTTATAGGCTTCCTGCTTGGTTGGAAGCTGCATACCGTTGTCACCGTCAGTATTACAAGAGGTGAATGACATAGCTGCAAAGAGTACAGCCAGGATTGAGAATAATGTAATTTTCTTCATTGTTTTATGAAATTGTATTTTGTTATTGTTATCTTATGAAATTTTATTTTATTCTAATTTTTTGTTTCTATGTGGGAATCTTTCCGGCACCTTTTGGTATCCGAGGGCATTTTTGCCCTACATTCCATTATATAAAACGCAGAAAAGCAAGAATCTTGCATCTGTTTTTAGTTAATGAGAGTTAAAAGAATCCACCTCCCCGAACCATATACGAAAAAAGGACTTTCCGTTAAGGGAAGTCCTTTTCTGAGACTGTGACTCGCATGGGGCTCGAACCCATGACCCCAACATTAAAAGTGTTGTGCTCTACCTGCTGAGCTAGCGAGTCAATCTCTAACTTTATGTTCAAAAGCGAGTGCAAAGGTACGACTATTTTTTGAAATCACCAAATATTTAGTCGTTTTTTTATTGTTTTTCTTCTATTTTGCCCGTTTCTGAGGCAGTTTCCGGTAGATCCGGCCCTAAATTCTCTTCATATTGCGGCTTTTCTCTCGTTACATACCGCTGCCAATAAGCTATGAGAAGGGTAGTGAGCGGAAGGGCAACAATCAGCCCCAGGAAGCCTAGCAGAGCACCCCATATCGAAAGACTCAGGAGCAGGATGGCTGGGTTCAAGCCCATCGCCTTGCCCATAATCTTCGGTGTAACCACCATATCCGTAATCACCTGCACCACGCAGAATACCAATACCGCCAGTCCGAAGACTACCCAGAAGTTCTGTCCCGTATCTGCCGCCTTGAGCATTGCCAGGAATGCCGTAGGAATGAGGGCAAAGGTATGAAGATACGGTACCAGGTCCATGATGCCGATCAGAATGCCCAGACCAATCGCCATCGGGAAACCGATGATGGTGAAGCCGATGCAGAACATGATGCCCATACAGAGCGCCACCATTCCCTGGCCTCGGATATAGTTGTTGAGCTCGCGCTCTACATCCTTCATCAGTGCCGACCAGAACGGACGGTTCTTCTTCGGGAAGATGCGCACCCAGTTGGCTGTCAGGGTTTCGTAATCGAGCAGGATGAAGAACATATATAATAAGGTAATCATGGATGCCACGATACTCATCAGTACGGTTGCCGTCTGGCTCACTACCGAGAAAACCTTCGGCATCGTGGTCTTCAGGGCATCGCTGAAGTCCTTGCTCTTCAAGAACCGTTCTATGGTGGTCTGGTTGTCCTGCAGCCACTCCTTGATCAGCATCGTGAGATTGTTGGTATGGGTGGTTTGATGAACCCATCGGGTCAACACTTCTCCCAGTTTGTCAAACTGGTCAATCATCGGTGGGATGATGAGCCAGATGACACCCCCCACGATGGCAATCGCAGCTCCCATTGCCAGAAGAATGGAGATGGCACGAACCTTGACATGGAGTTTTTGCTCGATGAACTTCACGACGGGATAGAGCAGGTATGCGAAAAACCATGCTATAAAGAAAGGAAGCAGTACCTCACTCAGATAGTTGGTGATGTAGAGTACTGCAATGACGAGGGTAACTATACCAGCCCATCTGATGAACTTGTCGAATGTAATCTCCTTACTCATTTACCTTGAACTTTGAATTTTGATACTTTCTTCTATTTCTCCTGGCTGATGGCTTTCTGGTAGCAGTCTCTGCAGAGCGGCTCGTATTCATCCTGCTCACCCAGGAGCACGCGCTTGTCGTTAGCCACCAGTCGATGGCTGACGTATGCCAGTGCACCGCACTTCACGCAGATGGCGTGCACCTTGGTCACCTCGTCGGCGATGGCACAGAGTGCAGGAATCGGACCGAAGGGAACCCCCTTGAAATCCATATCCAGCCCCGCCACGATGACGCGTACGCCGCGGTTGGCGAGTTCGTTGCAGACCTCCACCAATCCATTGTCCAGAAACTGAGCCTCGTCGATACCGACCACGTCGATATCCGAAGCCAATAGCAAAATCGATCCGGAAGATTCAATAGGAGTAGATCGGATAGAATTCTGGTCATGGCTCACTACATTGTCTTCGGAGTAGCGCGTATCTATCGCCGGCTTGAAGATTTCCACCTTCTGTCTGGCGAAGTTGGCACGCTTCATTCTTCGGATCAGTTCCTCGGTTTTTCCGGAGAACATCGATCCGCACACCACTTCAATTCTTCCGGGACGGTGTGCCTCCCCATTCAGTATTTCAGTCATTTCGGGGACAAAATTACTAATAAGGTTTTAAAAAATGCAAAGATACGCAGTTTTTTTTTGCTATGAAAGATTAATTAACTACATTTGTACCCACTTATGGGCATATTATATATCGTACCGACTCCAGTAGGCAATATGGAGGACATGACAATGCGAGCCATCCGTGTCTTGAAAGAGGCAGATATGGTGCTCGCTGAGGACACTCGGACATCGAGCGTCCTGCTTAAGCATTTCGATATTAAAAATCGATTAGTGGCGCATCATAAGTTTAATGAGCATGGCACATCGGCTGGCATCGTAGAGCGATTGAAGGCTGGTGAGACCATCGCCTTGATCAGTGATGCAGGAACCCCAGGCATCAGCGACCCTGGTTTCTATCTGGCTCGTGAGGCTGCGAAAGCAGGCATCACCGTGCAGACCCTTCCGGGACCTACGGCTTGCATCCCAGCCATCGTGTCGTCCGGATTACCTTGCGACAGATTCTGCTTCGAGGGATTCATCCCGCAGAAGAAGGGCAGACAAACCTATCTGGAATCTCTCAAGGATGAGGTGCGCACCATGATCTTCTACGAGTCACCCTATAGAGTGGTGAAGACCTTGCAGCAGTTTGCCGAGGTTTTTGGAGAAGACAGACAGGTGAGCTGCTGCCGTGAAATCTCGAAGCTGCACGAGGAAAGTGTGCGTGGAAGCCTTGCCGAGGTAATCGCCCACTTTCAGGAGACGGAACCGCGCGGCGAGTTCGTCATCGTGCTGGCGGGTAAGGATCCCAAGCAGCTGAAGGAGGAATTGAAGGAAAAGCGACGCGAAGAGCGTAAGAATAATAAATAAAGAAAGTATTAATTATAAAATTAACAAAAAGGAGAAGGATTATGAAAAAGCTATTAATGATGGCATGCCTCGCAGCCTTTGTTTTAACTGGATGTAACGACGGCAAGAACAATGCCGCTAACAATGCGGCTCAAGCAGATTCGCTCAACAGCATCATTGCGCAGAAGGATAGTGAACTGAATGATATGCTGGGTACTCTGAATGAGATTGAGGATGGTCTCAACCAGATCAATGAGGCTGAGAACCGCGTGGTGCTCTTGAAGAATGGCGAGGGTGCCACCAAGAGACAGAAACTCAAGGAGGATGTGCAGTTTATCGCTACTCGCATGAAGCAGAACAAGGAGCTCCTCGCCAAGTTGCAGAAGCAGTTGGCTAACAGCTCTATCCAGGGCGACCAGCTCAAGAAGACCATCGAGAACCTGCAGAAGCTGCTGGTTGAGAAGGAGAAGCAGCTCCAGGCACTCCGTGAGGAGTTGGATAGCAAGGATATCCATATTGCAGCTCTTGATGAGACTATCAACAACTTGAACACCAAGACCAGCAACCTTACCAAGGAAAGCAGTAAGAAGACTGAGGTGATCAATGCTCAGGATAAGCAGCTCAACACAGCATGGTATGTATTCGGTACCAAGAAGGAGCTGAAGAACCAGCACATCATGGAGAATGGTAAGGTTATGACCGGTAACTTCAACAAGAGCTACTTTACAAAGGTAGATATCCGTGAGGTTTCTGAGATCAAGCTTTATTCTAAGTCAGCCAAGTTGCTCACTACTCATCCTTCAAGCTCTTATACTCTGGTTCGTGATGCCAACAAGCAATATACTCTCCGCATCACCAACTCTCAGATCTTCTGGAGCACCAGCAAGTACCTGGTTGTTCTCGTGAAGTAATGAAGAATATTGGATTAGAAACGAAATGTTGACGCACCGAAACGGTGCATCAAGCCGGAAAAACAAAAAAGATGATGCACCATTTCAGTGCATCATCTTTTTTTTGTGTATAGTTTGATACTGTCCTATCTTTTTCTAGCAAAGAATTGCTGCATGAGTGCTCGGCATTCATCTTCCAGTACGCCCGATGTAACTATTGTCTTAGGATGCAGCGCCTGGGGCGCATATTTGGTATAGCCCCTTTTTTCATCTCCGGCACCATACACCACACGGCTGATCTGCGACCATCCCAAGGCTCCGGCGCACATCACGCACGGCTCTACTGTGACATAGAGGGTACAGTCTTTCAGGTATTTTCCGCCCAGCATGTTCGCTCCGGATGTAATCGCCTGCATCTCGGCATGGGCGGTAACATCGGTGAGCATCTCCGTAAGATTGTGGGCTCTCGAGATGATGCGGTCCCTGCAAACGATGACGGCACCTACCGGAATCTCGTCTTCGTCGAATGCCGCCTGCGCCTCCATCAGCGCACGGCGCATATATTCTTCGTCTTTTTTCAGATTGTCTTCCATATTTCCATTCTTTATGATTTCTCTTTTTCTATTTTTGTGCAAAAATACATAAAAAACTTTGATGGATGAAAGAAAAGTATTATTTTTGCATAGTAATAGTGCTTTTTGGGCGGAAAATGATGCCGCCAGAGGTAAACTGAAGAGAATAATCTATGGCTGAACATAATGATTTGGGCAAATGGGGAGAAGATGAGGCTGTGTTCTATCTGGAAGATAAGGGCTATACCATCATAGATCGTGACTGGAGGCTAGGCCGCCGCGACCTGGATATCCTTGCCTATACTCCCGATGGCTCCACCCTGGTGGTGGTAGAGGTGAAGACCCGCACCGGCGGGAAATACCAGCAGCCCGAAGAGGCTGTCACCCCCAGCAAGATGAGGAATCTTGCCATAGCTGCCAATGCCTATGTCAAGGAATGCCAGGTGGACAAAGAGTTGCGCTTCGATGTCATCTCCATCGTGGGAAGCGAACATCAGGTGAAGAGTCTGCAGCATCTCAAGGATGCCTTCAATCCGATGCTCATCCTTTGAGGCAGATGCTTACATATATATAATAAGGTGAAAATGGAAACAAAGATCATAAGAATGCAGGAAGTGGATTCTACGAATACCTTCCTGAAGGGAATGAAAGCCTGCGAGGATGATACGCTCATCGTGGCTGTAGCCGATTATCAGACGGCAGGCAGGGGACAGGGCACACATACCTGGGAGAGCGAACCGGGCAAGAACCTCCTGTTCAGTTTGCTGATGACTCCTACCTGGGTGCCCGTACGCCAGCAGTTCCAGCTCTCAGAGGCAGGAGCCCTAGCCGTCAAGGATGCCCTGGATACCTATACCGACGGCATTACGCTGAAATGGCCGAACGATGTATATTGGAACGACAGGAAGATCAGCGGCACGCTGATTGAGACCTCTGTCGATTCCAAGGGCATCAAGCGATGCATCTTCGGTACCGGGGTGAACATCAATCAGACCGAGTTCCACAGCGATGCGCCCAATCCGGTATCCCTGGCTCAGATTCTGGGTCACGAGGTGGATAGGGAAGAGGTGCTGCAGAAGATCATCGAGGCATTCAAGAAGTATTATGAGCTGCTCCGCCGTGCCGACTATATGGATGTTTCGGGCATCTATCATCTCTCGCTCTACCGCCGCAAGGGATTCCACTGGTACGAGGATGCCGACGGAAAGTTCGAGGGTGCCTTCGTAGAGGTGGAAGATGACGGCCATCTCATCCTTCACGACAGGAAGGGAATGATCCGGTCGTATGCCTTCGGCGAAATCAGATTCCTGATTCCTTCAGCAAATATGAAACAATAAACATTAAACAAGATATTTATGGCAAAGTTTAAAAGAATTCTTTTGAAGTTGAGCGGTGAGAGCCTGATGGGCAAGCAGAGCTTCGGCATCGACCCTGAGCGCTTGAGTGATTATGCTAAGCAGATTAAGGAAGTTCACGAGATGGGCGTGCAGATCGGTATCGTGATCGGTGGTGGTAACATTTTCCGTGGATTGAGCGGAAGCCAGAAGGGATTCGACCGTGTGAAGGGCGACCAGATGGGTATGTGTGCCACCGTCATCAACTCTCTCGCCCTGAGCAGTGCCCTCGGTGCACTGGGCGTGAAGAACAAGGTGCTTACAGCTATCCGCATGGAGCCTATCGGTGAGTTCTACACCAAGTGGAAGGCCATCGAGGCAATGGAAGACGGCTACATCTGCATCTTCTCTGCAGGTACAGGCAGCCCATATTTCACTACCGATACCGGTTCTTCTCTCCGTGGTATCGAGATTGAGGCAGACGTGATGCTCAAGGGTACCCGTGTGGACGGCATCTATACCGCCGACCCAGAGAAGGATCCTACCGCTACAAAGTTCAAGGACATCACCTATGATGAAATCTACACCAAGGGCTTGAAGGTGATGGACCTCACGGCTACTACCATGTGCAAGGAGAACGACCTTCCTATCTACGTATTCAATATGGATGTAGTCGGCAACCTGAAGAAGGTGATGGAAGGTGAGGAGATTGGTACGCTCGTACACAATTAAATAAAAAAATAAGGCTTACTTCCCGCCGGAAGTAAGCCTTTGTTGTTCCTTAATCTTTTTATCTTTGTTAGAAAGCTGATGCCTATACTAACAATTAACGCCTTTCCTTGAAAAGGAAATGACAAAACCTATATTTTTATTTTTTCTTCAAAAACATCATCCAGGAGAGAAGTACGTACATCAGGATGATAGGCCACCATCCCTCCAGGAATCCTCTTGCTCCTTCGGCAGCCACAGATACCGCAAGAACGGCGATGGCGAAACCGACAAAGCTATACTTCACCTCGTTGCCCTTGAACGACCACTGCTTGAACTTCAGGGCGAACAGCGGCAACTCGCATACCAGCAGGAAGCTGGTGATGAAAATCAGCGCCAGCACGAGATATATCGACCAGCTCTGGTTGGTAATCCAGCTGGGGCTGCTTACTACCAGCGAACCCCAGAACAGCGCATTGGCTGGCGTAGGTACTCCGATGAAAGAGGTAGTCTGGCGCTCATCCAGGTTGAACTTCGCCAGTCTCAGGGCAGAGCAAGCTGCGATGATGAAGGCTACGTATGGCAACCAGGGGCGCAAAGGCTCCAGAAACTCCGGATACTCCATTACAAAGAGTTGTGAGAATACGATGGTGGCTGGTGCTACGCCAAAGGTCACATCGTCGGCAAGCGAGTCCAGCTCCTTGCCGATAGGCGATGAAACGTGCAGCAAGCGGGCGCTCATACCATCGAAAAAGTCAAAAATAGCTCCAATGATAATCCACAACAGTGCCATTTCGGGATTTCCACCGAAGGCAAACGATGTAGCGATGCAGCCTGAGATGAGGTTGCAGCAGGTAATCGTGTTTGGAATATGCTTCTTAATACTCATTTTTTCTTATTTCAGTTTTGCTATGATTGTCTGATCACCTGTGGTTGACTGTCCCATCTTCACGCATACTTCCGTGCCGAGAGGCAGATACACATCCACTCGTGAACCCAGTTTGATGAATCCGAGATGCTCATCGATGTAGCACTCTTCTCCCTCCTTGGCATAGGTTACGATGCGGCGGGCTACGGCACCGGCAATCTGCCGGCACAATACATCCACGCCCTCAGGGGTGGTGATCATCGTGTCGGCATGCTCGTTCTCCTCGCTCGCCTTAGGCAGCCATGCCTTCATGAACTTTCCGTCCTCGTGCTTCACGAACTTCACCTTGCCATCCACAGGAAACCAGTTGGCATGTACGTTCCAGAGGCTCATGAAGATGGAAATCATCAGTCGCCTGTCGTTGAAGTAAGGTGCATTCTCCACTTCCTCTATCACTACGATCTTGCCGTCGGCAGGAGCTACCACGAGTTTCTCGGTATCTTCCACGTTCAGGAATCTGATCGGGCATCGGTAGAAGTTGAGCACGATACCATATACTACACCGAAGACCACAAGGAATGCCCAGAAAGGTATCTTGTTGTCAAAAGCCATCCACAGTACTGCTGCGACAGCCACCAGTGCTATACCGCCGAACACCAGCTGGTCGGTGCCTTCGCGGTGAATTCTTATCTTTTTTAGTTTCTTGATTTTTTGTCCCATGAGAAAGGTTTACGTTTTTATTTTCGGTGCAAAGGTACGTCATTTTTATCGTTTTTGCAAATTTTTCTCCCATTTCTTTTGGCAATATCAACTTTTAGCAGTAACTTTGTTCTCAAATTACGAATTTTAATGCAAAAAATGGAAGATTTTGTTCATTTACACGTCCATACACAGTATTCCATCCTCGACGGCCAGTCCAAGATTCCATGTCTGGTGGACAAGGCCATCAAGGATGGCATGAAGGGTATGGCAGTAACCGATCATGGTGTGATGTTCGGCATCAAGGAGCTGGTTGACTATTGCGGAAAGGTCAACAAAGACCGCAAGAAAGAGGGACTCGAACCCTTCAAGCCCATCATCGGTTGCGAGATGTATGTGGCACGACGCACCAAGGGCGACCGCGAGAAGGACAAGGGCGATATGAGTGGTTACCACCTCATCGTGCTCGCCAAGAACTATAACGGATACAAGAACCTCATCAAGCTGGTGAGCAATTCGTGGGTGGATGGATACTACATGCGCCCACGAACCGACCGTGCCGACCTGGAGAAGTATCACGAAGACCTCATCGTCTGCTCGGCATGTATCGCCGGCGAGGTGCCAGCCAAGATCCTGAAGGGCGATATCGCCGGAGCCCGCGAGGCATGCGAGTGGTATCACAATCTCTTCGGCGATGACTATTACCTGGAGCTGCAGCGCCACAAGGTGCCCGATGATCCGAGCCTGCTCGCCAACCGCGAGGCTTACGAACTGCAGCAGAAGGCGAACAAGGTGCTCATCGAGTTTGCCAGGGAATACGGCATCAAGCTCGTATGTACAAACGACTGCCACTTCGAGGACAAGGAGACTGCCGAGGCGCACGACCATCTGCTCTGCATCGCCACCGGCAAGGACCTGGACGATCCTAACCGCATGCGCTACTCCAAGCAGGAGTGGTTCAAGACCCGCGAGGAGATGAACGAAGTGTTCGCTGATGTGCCCGAGGCGCTCTCGAATACCCTCGAAGTATTGGATAAGGTGGAAATCTACAGCATCGACCATGGTCCTATCATGCCGTTCTTCCCCATTCCGGAGAGTTTCGGTACCGAGGAGCAGCTGCGCCAGAAGGTGTCGGAAGAAGACCTCTACAGGGAGTTTACCACTGATGAGAATGGAGAGAACCAGCTGTCGCCCGAGGATGGTCAGAAGGTGATCGACCGTCTGGGCGGCTACGACAAGATATACCGCATCAAGTTTGAGGCAGAATACCTGCGCCACCTCGCCTACGAGGGAGCCAGGAAGCTTTATGGCGATCCGCTGCCCGAGAATGTGGATGAGCACGTGAACTTCGAGCTCCACGTGATGAAGACCATGGGTTTCCCGGGCTACTTCCTCATCGTGTCCGACTTCATCAGGGCGGCACGCGAAGAGCTGGGCGTAATGGTGGGCCCGGGCCGTGGATCAGCGGCAGGTTCCGTAGTGGCATATTGCCTGGGAATCACCAAGATCGACCCTCTGAAGTACGACCTGCTGTTTGAGCGTTTCCTGAACCCAGACCGTGTGAACCTGCCTGATATCGATACCGACTTCGATGACGACGGCCGAGGCAAGGTGTTGCGCTGGGTAATGGATAAGTACGGTCACGAGAACTGTGCCCACATTATTACATACGGTTCGATGGCCACCAAAAACTCCATCAAGGATGTGGCGCGCGTAGAGAAGCTGCCTTTGGACAAGGCGAATGCACTCTGCAAGGCGATTCCCGACCGTCTGCCCGACGGAGCGAAGATGAACCTTGCCAACGCCATCAAATATACCCCGGAGCTGAAGGAGGCAGAATACTCCAGCGACCCCCGCGAGAGCAATACCATCAAGTATGCCCGCATGCTCGAGGGTACCATCCGCGGCACGGGTATCCATGCCTGCGGATTCATCATCTGCCGCGACCCTATCAGCAACTGGGTGCCTGTATCTACCGCCGATGACCCTGATTTCCCGGGACTGAAGACGGCAGTAACCCAGTACGACGGTCACGTGATCGAGACCACCGGACTCATCAAGATGGACTTCCTGGGTCTGAAGACCCTCTCCGAGATGAAGGAGGCGTGCAAGGTAATCAAGCAGACCACGGGCGATGTCGTAGATCTCGATACCATCCCTATTGATGATGAGCTTACCTATCAGCTCTACCAGCGCGGCCAGACCATCGGAACCTTCCAGTTCGAGTCGCCGGGTATGCAGAAGTATCTCCGCGAGCTGAAGCCTACGGTTTTCGAGGACCTCATCGCCATGAACGCCCTCTACCGTCCGGGACCTATGGATTACATCCCCGACTTCATCGCCCGCAAGAACGGCCAGCAGGCCATCACCTACGATATCCCCTGCATGGAGAAATACCTCAAGGATACCTACGGCATCACGGTGTATCAGGAGCAGGTGATGCTCCTTTCCCGCCAGCTGGCAAGCTTCACCCGAGGCGAGTCGGATGCCCTCCGTAAGGCGATGGGTAAGAAGAAGAAGGCTATCGTAGATGCGATGAAGCCGAAGTTCATCAAACAGGGACAGGAGAACGGCCACGATCCGGCTGTGCTCGAGAAAATCTGGAGCGACTGGGAGAAGTTTGCATCCTATGCCTTCAACAAGTCGCACGCCACCTGCTATTCCTGGGTAGCCTATCAGACAGCCTATCTCAAGGCACACTATCCAGCCGAATACATGGCAGCGCTGATGACCCGCCGCTTTGCGCAGATCACCGAGATTACCAAGCTGATGGAGGAGTGCCAGTCGATGGACATCAAGACCCTGGGACCGGATGTAAACGAGAGTTACCGTGCCTTCGGTGTGAACGAGCATGGCGAGATACGCTTCGGACTTTCCGCCATCAAGGGTATGGGAACTCCTGCCGCCGATGCCATCGTGGCAGAGCGCCTGAAGAACGGCCCTTATAAGAACATCTTCGATTTTGCCGAGCGCGTGGATTTCTCCAATGTCAACCGCAAGGCATTCGAAAGTCTGGCTCTGAGTGGCGGTTTCGACAGCTTCGGCATCCGCCGCGAGCAGTACTTCGGCAAGAACAGCAAGGGCGATACCTTCCTGGATACGCTCGTAAGATACGGTCAGCTCTACCAGCAGGAGCAGCGCGAGGCAGCCACCTCGCTCTTCGGAGGTGTAGAGGCGGTGGAGATAGCCACCCCTCCTATACCGGAAGCTGAATCCTGGAGCACCATCGAGAGGCTCAACAGGGAGCGTGAGCTCGTGGGCATCTATCTCTCGGCTCATCCGCTCGACGATTACGAAATCATCCTCCGCAACCTCTGCAATACCCACTGCTCTGAACTGGGCGACAAGGTGGAGCTTGCCAAGAAGGAGGATGTGGTGTTCGGCGGCATCATCACCGGGGTGAAATCCAAGTTCACCAAGACCGGAAAGCCGTGCGGCTTCGTCACCATCGAGGATTTCGAAGGATCGGGCGAGCTGGCGCTCTTCGGTGAGGACTGGGGCAACTGGCGAGGCATCATGGTAGAGGGCAGCACCATCTTCGTTACGGCGAAGTGTGTGTCCCGTTACGGCAATAGCAACTTTCTTGACTTCAAGATCAGCACCGTGGAGTATCTCCAGACCGTGAAGGAGAACCGCCTGGAGAAGTTTACCATCATCGTGGACAGTACGGTGATAGACGAAACGCTGGTGAATGATATCAAGACGCTGGTGGAGAATGATGAGGGCAAGGCACAGCTCTTCCTTCAGATTCACGATGCCGAGACCAAGACCAATGTGCTGCTGCGTGCGCAGGACCGCACGGTGGGAGTGAGCAGGGATCTGATACAGTTTGTCAACGACCATCCGAAGATGTCGTATCAGATCAATTAAAAATGATTCATGAGAATATTATTAACTATATAAAAAAGGTAGAAAAAAATGGAAGTAACAATTACAACCGAGAATTTCGAGAGTTACAAGAATGGCGAGTTGCCATTGGTAGTAGATTTGTGGGCTACATGGTGTGGTCCTTGCCGCCAGATTGCTCCTATCGTGTCAGAATTGGCAGAGGAGTTTGACGGTAAGTTGGTAGTTGGTAAGTGTGATGTAGAGGAGAACGACGACATCGCAATGGAGTTTGGCGTTCGCAATATCCCTACCATCCTTTTCTTCAAGGGTGGCCAGCTCGTTGACAAGTTTGTTGGTGCAGCCAACAAGTCAACCCTCAAGGAGAAGTTTGAGGCTCTGCTGTAAGACAGGGCAGAAGACTAAAAAAAATACGTCCCGGTGCGGCATCAGCTGCATCGGGACGTATGCTTTTTTGTTAGAATCCGAATTTGCGAAATAGCCTCTAGAATTCTACGCTTCTGCTACCATCTTCCTCCACGGTGATGGTCACCTTGGTACAATCCTCCGGCAGCAGGTCCTCGATGAGTTCCGGCCACTCCAGGAAGCAGAGGTTTCCGCTGTAGAAGTAATCCTCGTATCCCATATCATACACCTCTTCAATCTTCTTGATGCGGTAGAAGTCGAAATGGTAGATAGAATCGCCGTTTCCGGCAGTGTATTCGTTGACGAGAGCGAAGGTAGGCGAGGTGATTACATCCTCCACGCCCAGTTCCTCGCAGATAGCTTTAACGAAAGTTGTCTTTCCGGCACCCATCTTGCCATAGAAGGCAAAGACCTTGCCGTCGCCCATGTTCTGCAGGAATTCCTTGGCTGCAGCATGGATGTTGTCTAATGAATCAATCTTAATCTTCATATATTTAATTTTTAATTTTAATTTCTCTTTCTCGGTGTCAGTGTGATGATCGGAATGAGCATTTCCTCCATCGAGATGCCACCGTGCTGGAAGGTATCCTTGTAGTACGAAACGTAGTAATTGTAGTTGTTCGGATAGGCGAAGAAAGCGTCTCCGTAGGCAAAGACATACGATGTACTCAGGTTGGGAGCAGGCAACTGTGCCCTTTTCGGGTCCCTGATGGTGAAAACCTCCTTGGCATTGCAGGCCAGGTTCTTGCCCAGCTTGTAGCGCAGGTTGGTATTCGTGTTGCGGTCGCCGATGATCTTGATGGGCTTCGAGGCGCGGATGCTTCCGTGGTCGGTGGTGATCACCACCTTGCAGTCATCCTGCGACAGCCTTCTGAACAGTTCCGAGAGCACCGAGTGGCGCAGCCAGCTCTGCGTGATGCTGCGGTAGGCACTCTCCGTATTGGCGAGCTCGCGTACCATCTTCGATTCCGTCCGGGCATGCGAGAGCATGTCGATGAAGTTGATTACCAGCACGTTAAGGTCCTTCTCCCTGCATTCATTGTAGTGCTCCATAAACCGGTCGGCACCCTGCGAATCGTTCACCTTGTGATAGCAGAAGCTGTATCGCTTGCGGTATCTGTCGAGCATTGTCTGTATCAGCGGCTCCTCGTTCAGGTTCTTGCCCTCCTCCTCGTCTTCATCCACCCAGAGCTCCGGAAACATCTCGGCAATCCTGTTGGGCATCAGACCGCTGAAGATGGCGTTCCGGGCGTATTGCGTGGCTGTAGGCAGGATGCTCATATACATATCCTCGTCTATGTCGAACAGCTCGCCGATGTCAGCCGCCAGCATCTTCCACTGGTCGTATCTGAAGTTGTCTATCACGATGAGGAACACCTTCTCCCCCTTGTCCAGAATCGGGAAGATCCTGTTCCTGAAGACATCCGGGCTCATCATCGGGCGGTCGTCGGAAGAAGATGTATCGGCAGTCTTTCCGGCATATCCATTCTTTCCGGCATTCCCATTCCTCATCAGGTCTATCCATTCCAGATAGTTCCTGGCGATGAATTTGGCGAATCCGATGTTAGCCTCCTCCTTCTGCATGGCGAGCATCTCGGTCATCTGGCTGTCGGTATCGCTCAGTTCCAGTTCCCATTTCACGAGTCTTCTGTATATTTCCATCCAGTCGCTGCAGGTACGGCAGTCCATCATCTTCAGTGCAATCTGCTGGTAGTCCTGCTGGTATCCGCTCTGCGTCATCTCGGTCACGATATCCTTTTGGTGGATGTTCTTTTTCAGCGAGAGCAGGATTTGGCTCGGGTTGACGGGCTTGATGAGATAGTCGGCGATTTTCGACCCGATAGCCTGGTCCATGATGTTTTCCTCTTCGCTCTTGGTACACATCACAACGGGAGTAGCGGGCTGGATGTCCTTGATTTGCTGCAGGGTCTCCAGACCGCTCAGTCCAGGCATCATTTCATCGAGGAGGATGAGGTCGAAGGATTGCTGTCGGCATAGCTCGATGGCATCCGATCCATTGCTCACCGTGGCAATCTCGTAACCTTTTTTCTCCAGGAAGATGATATGTGCCTTGAGGAGCTCAATTTCATCATCGATCCATAGTAATAATCCGTTGCTCATATAGCATTATCCTTTTAGAGTATTATTTTGCAGTATCCTTTTAGGATATATTTTTATTTTTGAGGTGCTAAAGTACAAAGAATAATTGAATGACGGAAGAGAGTTGTGGTTAAAGAAACTTAATTGAAAAAAAAGGTGTGTCATAAGTTTAGATTATGGCAGCCGAAGTCGGGCTGATGGCTCTTCCGATTGGGGGCAACTGCTATAGCTTACTTACAAATATCATCAGGATTCTCGGTCTTTTTTATAATATTAAGACCGGGAATCCGTTATTATTATCGAAGATAAAAGTAATCAAAATAATAAAAAAAAAGAAGAAAAGAAGAAACAATGCTCAAGATTGTAATGATCATGCTATGCGGAATTGGTACGGGGTACCTGCTCCGCAACAAGAAAATGAGTTTTATCGGTCGTGTCATCACGGCGCTTATCTGGGTACTCCTCTTCCTGCTTGGCATCGAGGTGGGAGCGAACCCTCGTATTATCAATGGTCTTCAGACCCTGGGACTCGAAGCCATCGTGCTTACGATAGCCGGAAGTCTGGGTAGTGCAATCTTTGCGTGGGCATTGTGGAGATATGTCTGCAGAAAGGAGGCAGGAAATGAAAGGTAGTCTGATTATCGTAGGCTTCTTCGTACTGGGCATCATCGTGGGAGTGTGGGATGTGATTCCTGCCAGTTTCCTGGCGAGCGACGTGAGCTATTATGCCCTCTGTTGCCTGATGTTCTGCGTGGGTATCAGCATCGGTTGCGATACCTCTATCCTGAAGAGTTTCAGAAAGGTGAATCCCCGGCTGATGATGCTGCCGGTGATGACCATCCTGGGAACCCTTGCCGGATGCGCGGCTGCCTCCCTGATACTGGGACACCGTCAGCTCTCCGACTGTCTCGCCATCGGTTCGGGCTTCGGATACTACTCATTGTCGAGCATCTTCATCACGCAGTATCGGGGTGCCGAGCTGGGAACCATCGCCCTGCTTGCCAACATCTTCCGTGAGATTCTCACCCTGCTCTGTGCGCCCCTGCTGGCGAAGTATTTCGGCAAGCTGGCGCCTATCAGCGTGGGTGGAGCCACCACGATGGATACCACATTGCCTATCATCACCCGCTATTCGGGCGAGAGCTTCATCATCGTTTCCATCTTCCACGGCTTCTGCGTAGATTTCTCCGTACCGTTCCTGGTTACCTTCTTCTGTTCGCTCTAACGGCTTCCTTGCCGCTAGAGCTTTCTTGCTTTATCAGAATCCATTCAGCTCGATGTATTCATCATCGGCTTCAGATTCTGGGGCATTCGAGTCATCGAAGTAGATGCCGGTATCGGTATCTTCTGTAGGCTGGCTCTCGATATCGATTCCATTATCTTCAGGATTCTTCTTCTGAGAATCATTTTCTTCCTCCAGAGCATCTTCCTCCTTCTGGGAATCCTTATCCACTACGATTTCCGTTGGCTCCATCAGCAGGCGCATCTTGCTGATCTTCAGCGGTGCAAAGTGACGGGTATAGAACTTGTCATAATCATCATACGAGAGATTTCTGCCCAGAAGCTCGAGGTTCGGCTCGCTGATTACGTAGCTTCTCGCCTTGGAAATCAGACGGAGGATGCCGGCTTGCTGATGCAGCTCGTTGGCATACTGGCGCGCCTCATCGTAGTTCTGGAAACCGCTTACCTGCAGGCGATGCAACCCCTGGAGGTCTTCGATGCTGATGTCGAAATTGCGCGCCATATAGGTGGTGAAGTTATACTTGGCTACCTCGAAGAGCAGCTGGTTTTCGTTGACGGAATCTGGACTGTAGGAGAGCAGGAAGACAAAACGGTCGTTGCGGTCGGCTGAGAATCCTTTCTGCTGGGTGGAGTCCTGGGAGCTGAGCACATCGCTGCGTTTCGCCCAGACATTACTCAGGTCGAACTTTCCGCCGTAGAGTCGTCTTCCGGCATTCACGCCGTTTACGATCATTCCCGCCATCTCGCTCAACCGGCTGTTGGGATATTGCGCTATCACCTGGTTCATCTTTTCCAGACATTCGGAAACCTTGCCCTCGTTGAGCTGGGTCATACCGCTGATGAAGAGGAACTTGTCGCGGTTGGCGCCAGTAGGGAACCGCTTGTCTGATATTTCCGAGTTGTGCATCACCACCTCGTACTTGCCCTCCTTGAATGCCTGATAGGTGAGGGTGTAGATGGAATCTTCGATGTGTACCCCCATCCTCGCATTCTCCAGATAGTAAGGGTCGGAGAGGAGGGCTGTGAACTGACTTTCGGGGTAATCCTTCTTTAATTTATCGACATAACTGTTTGCCATCTGAGTTTGCTTCTTTCGGGAATAAAGCAGATACAGATGGTAATAGGCTTCGTCGAGATGCTTGAAATCCGGGTAGTTGTCCACCAGCCGGAGCAGCATCTTCTCGCTCAGAGCCAGGTTGTCGAGCCGGTCTTTGAAGATGATTCCGGCATGGTATAAGCCATCCGCCAGGAGCTGGTTGCTCGCTGACATCTGCTCTGGGGTGAACGGAATCTGAGCCAGATAATAAGCCCGTTGATGAGGGTCGAGGCTGGCGCTATCGGCAGATGTCTTGCCGGATTCTTTCTGGGATAAAGAATGGGATAGAGCGTCTTGTAATGCATCAGGCTGAAGCTTGGAATCTTGATCAGAATTCGTTCCTTGAGCGATATCCGTTTCCTGTGCCGAAGCTACAACTGTTTTGTTGATTCGCTGCCAGTTGTCGAGGTTCTTTCGCTTGCCCCAGAGTTTTTCGAAGAGCGCCTTACCCTGGCTTACGGCTACAGGGGAATAGAAATACCAGGTATTGGTGTTCCCGAATCCGTTTCCTGATGCATTCCCGAATCCGTTTCCGGAATCATTCCCGGAACCATTCCCATCCACTCCTCCTTCATATTCCGAATTCATCTCAGCACCGTCTTCCCATCTCCTTCTTTCTTCCTCTTTCTCCTTTCTTTTCAGGGCAGCTATCACACGGTCGATGGCTGCATTTCTGTCTCTCTCGTCCATTTTGGCAAGGGACTGCAGGGAATCCTGGAGGGCGATGGCATCGGTATAAGGCACCAGTTCGTCCAGCACCTTGGAGCGATGAGCCAGTTGCGGATAATCTTTTCTGTCCTGATCGAGCAAGCCGATTGCTTCGCCATAGCAGCGCTTGGCATCAGCATATCGTCCGGTTTCCCAATACAGATTGCCCAGACGCAGCAGGAGTACACCCTTCTCTATACCGTTTCGGGTAGCCTTCCGGTTGCCTTTTTCGTAGGCATAGATGGCACGCAGGGTATCTTTCTGGGCCAGGTGGATGTTGCCGATGGCATAATATACCTGGTCCTGATATTCCTTGTTATTATCCGATGCCGCCATGCGCTTGAGTCGGCTGATCATCTTCCTGCTGTTGCCCGAAGCCAAGACCTCGGTGATGGCGATGCGGGCATTAAACTCCAGTTCGTAGGGCGGATTGAGCCGGATGACGTGGCGGAAAGCCTGATAAGCCTCCTGCTGGTTGCCGATGGAAGCCTGCAACTGTCCCATCAGATACCACTGGCGGGCTTTCTGCTTGTGTCGCATCTCATGGCTTATCACCTTCCTGAGATAGGGAATCGCCTTCCGGGCATCCCCCGTGTGGATATAGTAATCGGCGAAGGCATAATCCCATTCCTTCTGGGCACGCCAGTGGATGGAATCGCGCTGGATGTTTCGGATCACATCTTCTGCATCGTAGGTCCATCCCTGCTCGATATAGCATTTGGCAAGCCAGGCGCGCGCCTTGCCGTAGATGGCAGGCTGGGTGGAGTAAAGGCGGCTCATATAGGCGAAGGTGGCAGCGGCCCCCTCGAAATCCCCCTTCTGGAATTGAGAACGGCCCATCAGCATCCACGCTTTCCATAAAAACGGATTGTATTCCCTGCGACTGAGCCATTCGATATCTTTCGCCGTCTTTTTCCTGCCGGGTTCCCATACGGGGCGGCGCTTGATGCTGTGCTGATGGATGGCTTTCTCGCATTTCTCGATGGCACGGTCGAAGTTGGCTTTGCCCAGATCGCGGCTGTTCCTGTTGCCTACGGTATAGAGCGGAATCTGCTCCGTAAAGTTGTCCCGGTTGCCTTCTTCCTTCTCCAGCGCCCCGTCGATATAAGCCACGATGCCATTATAATAGGTATTGTATCGGGCATTAAAGGCATGCCACCACCTGCTCTGCGCCGTATTCTTCTGCGTAGAGCATCCCGTAAGGATCGCTGCAATCACAGCGAGTCCTATCAGAAAAAAGTGTTTGATGGGGCTTTTGCCTTTCATGCTTTCTATTGTTTATCTGGCATCTTTCTTCTGATGCCCAGGACGATTTTGGCGAGTGCGAATACCACGATGCTGATGAAGATGATGGTGGCACCCGATGGCACGTTGAGCAGATAACTGATGTAGAGACCGGCGATGCAGTCTATCCATCCCAGGATGATGCTTGCCCATATCATCTGCCTGTAATTATAGGTGAAGAGGTTGGCGGTCATCTGCGGAATGGTGAGCAGGCTGATGGCGAGCACGATGCCCACCATTTTCAGTGTAGCCACGATGGTCATGGCGATGAGCGTCATCATCAGGTATTCGATGGCTGTAACCGGCAGATGCTGCGAACGGGCGAAGGTACTGTCGAATGCGATGTTCTGGATAGGGCGCAGGAGAAAGGTGAAGAGGAGGGCTACGATGAGGGCAAGACCGCCCAGCAGCCACAGGTCTGCGCTGTCGATGGCAAGGATGCTTCCGAAGAGGAAGGAGGGCAGGTCGGGCATGAATCCTGGAGTCAGGAAGCAGCAGATGATGCCCACGCTCATTCCCAGGGTCCAGAACATGGCGATGGCGGAATCCTTTCGCACATCTTTCTTGCGTGATATCCATTGCACTCCGAAGGCGCTGAGTATGGCGAAAACCATGGCGGAGAGTATCGGATTGATTCCTGTAAACACGCCGATGCCGATGCCTCCGAAAGAGGCATGGGTGATGCCGCCGCTGATGAATACCAATCGGCGGGTAACGATGTAGGTTCCGATAAACCCGCACAGGATGCTTGCCAGAAAGGCGCCTATCAGTGCGTTTTGGAAAAATGTATATTGTAGTATATCCATGCGTTTACTTTGAGCTTTGAACTGCAAATTTCTAGCTTAAAAAGCCGATGACTTCATCCTTCAGTTGGTTGGGCAGGTTGATGCCTCTCAGTATCAGGCTTCTGTTCCATCCAGCCACTTCTTCCGGCTGCATGGTATAGAGCACTTCCGAAAATTTCTCAACCTCCTCATCGGTATAGGCATCGGCATCCCGACCGGCAAAGCGGTCGAGATCCTCATCATCGTAATATTCTATTTCTTTGGTGGCGGCTTCCATCATGCACTCCTGCTCGCACTTCGAGTTCTCACCGTTGCAGGTGTTGCACGATACGCCTTCCTGCAGAGGCTCCTCGTCCTCTCCCCTGCGGTGAGATACGATTCCGAATATGGCGCTTATCAGGCCTAATGCCACCAGGGCTAAAATCAAGTATAGCATTTACTTTGAACTTTGAACTTTGAACTTTGAACTTTGAACTTTGAACTTTGAACATGAACTTTAAGCTTTGAACTTTATGATTAGCAAAGGCTGTTGAATTCTTCACGCTTCATTCTTCACTCTTCATTCTTCACTCTCAATAATTTCAAACCCTACTTTCTTCAGGTCTTCCCAATAATGAGGATAGGATTTGCTCACTACCTCCGGATTATTGATCTCAATCTGAGGGAACTTGAAGGCGAGAGGGGCGAATGCCATCGCCATACGATGATCCTCGTAGGTATCGATTGGAGCAAATGAAGGATCGCAGGTTTCGCCATCCCAATACAGAGTGTTGTCGTTTTCATCGTGGATGACATAGCCCACCTTCTTCAACTCTGTCTTCAGAGCCTCGATGCGGTCGGTCTCCTTGATCTTCAAGCTGGCAAGACCCGTGAACCTGAACTTCACACCCAAGGCACAGCAGGCTACCACGATGGTCTGAGCCAAATCTGGAGAACCGGAGAAATCGTATTTGAATTTCGGCAGCAGACAGCGGTTCGCCTTCAGCATAACATCCGTAAGATGATCATGGTTCTCGAATTCGCTCTTCACTCCCAGCAGACTGAAGATGTATTTAACCACGGAATCTCCCTGCTTCGAGCAGTCCATCAAGCCTTCGAGCTGGATTCTGGAGTCGATGTTGCCATTCAGTGCCATCATCTCATACCAGTAGGAAGAAGCACTCCAGTCGTTCTCTATCATATAAGATGTCTCCTTGTAAGGCTGTGGCTTCACGGTGATGGTGTCCATATCCGTCCAGTCGGCATCGGCACCATATTCTTTCATCGTCCAGAGCGTAAGGTCGATGTAAGGGCGGGATGCAATCTCTCCTGTCAACTTCAGTTCCAGTCCGTTCTTTAGAATCGGACCGATCATCAGAAGCGCCGAGATGTATTGCGAACTGATATTGCCCACTACCTCCAGGTGGCCGCCTTCCAGCGCCTTGCCTCGGATGTGGAGTGGGGGATAACCTTCCTTCTTCTCGTAGGTGATGTCGGCGCCCAGATAGCGCAGGGCATCTACAAGGATGCCGATAGGACGGTTCTGCATGCGCTCGGTGCCGGTGATGGTATGTTCGCCAGGGGTGGCAGAGAGATAGGCGGTCATGAAACGCATGGCTGTGCCGGCTGCCTTGATGTTGATGACCTCTGGCATATTCTGAAGGGCTGCAACGATTACTTCCGTGTCATCGCAGTCGCTCAAGTTGTCGGGTTGGATATGGCTTCCAGCCATCGCACTGATTACGAGCGCTCGGTTGCTGATACTCTTAGATGCTGGCAAGTTGATACTTGCGTTCAGTTGGCTTGGTGCCTTGATGGTATATTTTATCATACGCGTACCTTATATTAAATATATTTTAGTGCAAAAGTACAAAATAAAAAGTATATACGCTAGTTTTCTTGCGAAAAGTTTTCAAAATATCTCAAAAAAAAGCATGGGCTGCCGTGCTCTGTTTCTATCACTTGCTGTCAATATGTAAACGGGATAGGGGTGTTATGGGGGTATATTGAAATATGCCTATTTCAAAGTGTAAAAAACGACCCCCTAAAATGTCAGATTGTAATTTTGTGTGCGTTTTCTTTCAAAAAGTAAAACCGACCCCAAAAATAAGATAAAATAGCGTTAAGGAATGATACAACTTACCGGAATTTGTAGTATCTTTGCATCAGAAAAAAGAAACAACAAGCAATAAGTAACAATCTAAAAATAAAGAATATGAAACGAATTATATTATTCTCATTGATGGCTCTCATGACCGTAGCTACTTTCGGTCGCAAGCGCATAGAGAATGCAACAGTAGTAGCAGACACTATTTTCTATGCAGAAAATATGAGTAATGTGGCTAGTGCAGATCAGGCTAGTTATTACAGATTGCTGATGACTACCGGCGCTGGCATCAATAAGAAGGATGTGTTCCAGGACTTCTATATGAACGGTAATCTTCGTGCCGAGGGTGGATACAGCTTCATCGATCTCGGTAACGACCGCAATACGATCTTCAATGGTGAGGTTACCACTTACTACAAGAATGGTAAGGAGAAGTGGCACGGAAAGTATGTTAACGGCAAGCGTGAGGGATACTTCACTCTCCAGCTCCGTGAAGGTGGTGTGGCTGTTGTTCAGTTCAAGAATGGTAAGTCTATCCACAATTACTTCATGATAACATACAAGGATGGTACCACTGAGAAGAGAAATCTCTCTGAGATTCAGTCTTTGATGTAGAAGATTTCTAGAATAGAAGATCACTAGAATAGAAAATCTCTCTTAAATTAATAGAAAAATCTCTCTTATATAAATTAAAATTTTATGTTGATATGACCAATATGGGGATGGCTTCCGGGAGGAAGGTACATCCCCTTTATTTTTCTCTGATATATGCATAACTGAAAAAAGGTCTGGCGATGATATTCGCCAGACCTTTTTACAATATTTAGAGTGCCAGGTCAACCTCTACCGGGCAGTGGTCGCTGCCCATGATGTCGGTATGAATCTTGGCTTCTGTAATCTGTTCTCTCAAGCGGTCGGATACCAGGAAGTAGTCGATACGCCAGCCGGCATTCTTCTCGCGTGCCTTGAATCGGTATGACCACCACGAATAGGTAACCTCTTCGGGATGCAGATAGCGGAAGGTATCTGTAAAGCCGTCGTTCAGAAGCTCGGTCATCTTATCGCGCTCCTCGTCGGTAAAACCGGCATTGCGACGGTTGGTCTTCGGATTCTTGATATCTATCTCCTGATGTGCCACGTTCAGGTCGCCGCAGACCACCACAGCCTTTTTGGCATCCAAAGCCTTCAGGAACTTGTGGAAATCATCTTCCCAGGTCATACGGTAATCCAGTCGTTTCAACTCGGTCTGGGAGTTCGGGGTATAGCAGGTTACGAGATAGAAGTTGTCATACTCCAGGGTGATGACTCTTCCTTCGTGGTCGTGCTCCTCCACGCCCATACCGTAGCTTACGCTCAGTGGCTGGTGGCGGGTATAGATGGCTGTGCCCGAATATCCCTTCTTCTCGGCATAGTTCCAGTAGCTTTCGTAGCCCTCGAACTTCAGGTCGAGCTGACCTTCCTGCATCTTGGTCTCCTGCAGGCAGAAGAAGTCGGCATCGAGCGCCTTGAACTGGCTCTCGAAGTCCTTGCCCACGCAAGCACGCAGGCCATTCACGTTCCAGGATATAAACTTCATTGTTTTTGATAATGTTGAATGTTGAATGTTGAATGTTGAATGATGAGTTGATATGGCATATGCCTAATTCAACATTCAACATTCAACATTAAAAAATTAAATTCTCTTGCTCTCACCTCTGAGCAGGCTCATAAACTCCTGACGGGTGTTCAGTGAATTGAATACGCCGCTGTAATCGCTGGTAGTAGTGATGGAGTTCTGCTTCTCCACGCCACGCATCTGCATGCACATGTGCTTAGCTTCTATCACCACCATCACACCCTGAGGATTCAAGGTCTCCTGGATGCAGTCCTTGATCTGCTGGGTAAGGCGCTCCTGCACCTGAAGGCGGTGGCTGAAGATATCTACCACGCGGGCAATCTTGCTCAGTCCGGTAATCTTGCCGTTAGGGATGTAAGCCACGTGTACCTTGCCATAGAAAGGCAGCATGTGATGCTCGCAGAGAGAGAAGAAATCAATGTCCTTCACAATGACCATCTGGTCGTATTTCTCCTCAAAGAGGGCATCGGTCAACACCTTGTGGGCATCCTGATAGTAGCCGCGGGTCAATACCTGCATCGCCTTGGCTACGCGCATAGGAGTCTTGACAAGTCCTTCGCGCTCTGTGTTTTCACCCAGGAGCTTCAATACTTCCTTATAGTGTCCTGCGAGTTCATCCAATCCCTCGCGAAATTCTGTTTCTGGATTCATATCTTATTTACTTTGAATTTTGAACTTTATGAATAGTAAGACTGTTGAATTCTTCACTCTTCACTTTAATACTGTACTGTAATCTGTCCCTTTACCAGGCATGCCTGTCTGTATCCCAGGGCTTTCACCTTGGCTAGCACCTTCTTAGCCTCGCCCAGTTCGCGGAAGTTGCCCATGCGGCAAATCCATCTTGGCGAGTAGAAGTGCACATATACAGGCTGGTCTGGGAACTTCATCTTGATGTTGTTGCCCGTCTGTTCAGCCTTCAGTCGGTCGTTGCGTGAGTTTCCTCCGGCAAAGATCTGTACTCTATATCCTGTAACCTTATAGCTTCTGCGCATTACCTTCTTGCGCATGTCCACTACAGGCATCTCGGTTTCTTCCTGATGTGTCTCAGCCTTCTGTGCATTGTTTCCATGCTGTTTCTCCTTGGCAGCTTCGTGCTGTGGCTCGTTCTTCTTGAGTGAGTCTGGTCTCTGTTTGTGCTGGGTAGCTGGAGTTACTTCTTTATGCTGAGTATCTGTTGGTTTCTTCTGTGGTTGTGGGGTAGTCTTAGTCTTATCGTCCTGTGGATTCACCTGATTCGTATGGGTTGGAACCTGTTTTCCGTTCACCAATTCGTCGATAGCCTTGCTTTGGTGTACGGTCACGACACCCTGTCCTGGATTCTTCTGCTTGAGATAATCCAAGTAAGTCTGCGCATTCATCTGGATAGATGAGCAGAGGATGAAAATCAATAATGTGACGAATTGTTTCATGACTATACCTTATTTAATATATATATATACCTTTTATTAATATATAATGTGTCAGCAATCTGTTTCTGTTATCCTATAAAGATAGGGAAAGGGATGCCCCCAGGAAAGAAGGCATCCCCTTTGGTAAATATTCTTGTGAGATTACTTCTTCCAAGCGTCGATGATACCCTTGAAATCAGCAGCCTTCAAAGAAGCACCACCGATCAAACCACCGTCGATGTTTGGCTTAGCGAAGAGCTCAGGAGCGTTGCTAGCCTTGCAGCTACCACCGTAGAGGATTGATGTCTCCTCAGCAGCCTCGTTGCCATACTTCTCAGCTACGATAGAGCGGATGTATGCCAACATCTCCTCTGCCTGATCAGATGTAGCGGTCTTACCTGTACCGATAGCCCAGATTGGCTCGTAAGCGAGGATGATGTTCTTCCAAGCCTCTGCGCTCAAGTGGAATACTGAACCTTCCAACTCAGCCTTAACAACCTCGTTCTGCTTCTCAGCCTCACGCTCCTCGAGAGTCTCACCGCAGCAGAAGATAACCTTCAAACCGTTAGCCAAAGCCAACTCTACCTTCTCCTTCAGGATCTCTGCAGTCTCGCCATAGTACTGACGACGCTCTGAGTGACCGAGGATAACGTACTGAGCACCTGTGCTCTTTACCATCTCAGCTGAAACCTCACCTGTGAAAGCACCCTTAGCCTTGTCAGCGCAGTTCTCAGCACCGAGACCTACTACCTTTGAATCCAAAACCTGAGCTACAGAAGCCAAGTGGATGAATGGAGTACAGATGATTACGTCACAGTTTGGCTTGTCAGCTACCAATGCCTCGTTGATCTCCTTAGCGAGAGCAACACCGTCCTGCAGGTTCATGTTCATTTTCCAGTTACCTGCTACAATTTTCTTTCTCATTTTTCTTTTCTTTTTAAAAGTTGATAATATTCTGTTTGAATTCTCTTTCTTTCTGATCCAGGCACCCCATGCCCAAAGCCGGTCGGCGATGGTAAGGAGTACCAGCGGGATGACAAACCAGGAGATGATGCCGGCTATCTTCTTGGCGGCACTTACTTCCGGCATCTTGCCGATTTCAGTCTTCTCCAGCGGCTTGCCTGCCAGGTCTGCCATCTTAGGCAGGTCGTTGTGGCTCCATTTCCGGATGATGGTGCCGTCTTTCAGCAGCAGCAGTCCCGGGTTGCTGCGTATCACGGTCTTCAGCGTCGTCTCGTCTGTGATATAGAAGGGATATTCTGCTCCCGTGATGTCTTGCCAGTGCCTGATGGCTTTCTCCGTACTTGCCGTGAGGCAGAGGAAGGGATAGTCATGGTCGGTGGCATACTCGTATATCTCATCGATGCTTCCGAAGTTGCTGTCATCGGCAAAGTCGAGATGTGGCGAGATAAGCAGGAAGGTGTATCCCTTGCGGTGAATCACTTCCTGGGTGATGTCTTCGCCCGTCTTCATATCTTCTATGCTGAAGTCGTGGATAGGAGGCACGTAGCCTTCTTCGGTCTGCACCGTCTTGCTGTCGATGAAGGTCCAGGTAGAATCGGGATAGTTGTCTATAGTAAACTCCTTCCGTTCTCCGTTCTTCTCCAGGATGAAGGTGGTGTCAAACTTCGGCTGTTTGGCTCCCTTCGGAATCTCCATACCCTTGGCTATGTTGGCGCCGATGTGATAAGGGCGGAAGTCGAACTGCGGCAGATACCACAGGCTCCAGGTGCTCATCACGATGGAGAAGAGGAAGGTGTAGTTGATTACCACCCACTGTGTCTGTCTCGAAATGAGTCTCGGCATCTCCAGCGGCTTTCTCCAGAGCAGGACGGCGAATATCAGGAGAATGATGTTCTTGATGAATGTCTCCATATTGGTGAGCACTACGGCATCACCGAAGCATCCGCAATCCTTTACTGGGGCTGCGATGACGATCCAGAGTGTAATCAGCGTCATCACTATCATCACGGCAAGGGTAATCTTGCTCGTCAGTCTCCGTCGGATGGCGAAGAGAAGGAAGATACCGATGGCAAACTCAGCAGTGGCAAGCAATACCGACATCACCAGAGTGCTCCAGTCGGGAAACATCCAGTCGATATGCAGCGCTTCCAGATAGTCGGTTATTTTGTATTGCGTGCCCAGTGGATCCATTCCCTTCACGAATCCTGAGAAGATGAAGGTTACAGCCACGAGCAGTCGCCCGATATTCACCGCTGTTTTTGTTATAATCTGCTTTGCTGTCATATCAATGTCCTCTTTTACCTGATAGAATGAACCTTCTTATTAATGAGCCTTCTTACTTTTCTCCCATTTTGATGGCACCGAAAACTGCGTAGTTGATGATGTCCATATAGTTGGCATCAATGCCTTCTGATACGAGAGTGGCTCCTGCGATATCCTCGATTTCCTTTACTCGCTGTATCTTGGTGAGAATAAAGTCGGTATAGCTGCTCACTCGCATCGATCGCCAGGCCTCGTCGTAGTCGTGATTCTTCTTGAGCATCAGTTCCAGGGCTTCCTGGGCATGCTTGTCGTAGAGCTTCATCGCCTCATCCGGTGTCATATCTACTTCATCCACGAATGGCTTTTCCAGCTGGATGAGTCCTACGATACCATAATTAATAAGCGCGATAAACTCCGGACGGATGCCTTCGCCTACGAGTGATTCTTTCTTGATTTCAAGCGAGCGGATGCGCTTCGCCTTGATATAGAGTTGGTCGGTTAAGGAAGATGGGCGCAAGATTCTCCAAGAGGCTCCATAATCGTGAAGCTTCTTCTCAAATAATGCCCTGCATTCTCCCATAACAACTTTAAACTGCTGTTCTGTTTTCAATAAATCTGCCATAATAATTTCGAAATTCGGTGCAAATATACACATTTATTGTGAAATAGCCAAATAATTATTTTGTATTTTACATTATTTGCAGTAACTTTAGACAAGTTACGCTGCATCTCAACAATAAAAATAAAAAAAAGTGCTTTTTTATTTTGTATTGTCTTCGATTTGCAGTAACTTTGCACCCCGAAATTAAATGAGTATGAGAAATTTGACCAATGCCGAACTGGCGCAAATACTAGATAAGGATATTTTTCACGAGATTTCAGAGGCGGCGGATGCGCTGTCTGTGGAATGCTATGTAGTAGGTGGATATGTGCGCGACCTCTTCCTGGAGCGCCCTTCCAATGACATCGATGTCGTGGTGGTGGGGAGCGGAATTGAGGTGGCTTCTGCCCTCAAGAAGAAGCTGGGCAAGAAGGCACATCTTTCGGTGTTCCGAAATTTCGGAACCGCACAGGTTAAGTATAAGGATACAGAAGTAGAGTTCGTGGGAGCACGAAAGGAGAGTTACAACCGTGATTCGCGCAAGCCGATTGTAGAGGATGGAACCCTGGAGGATGACCAGAACCGTCGCGACTTCACCATCAATGCTATGGCGGTCTGCCTGAACAAGGACCGTTTTGGCGAACTCGTCGATCCGTTTGATGGTGTCTATGACCTGGAGGATGGCATCATTGCCACTCCGCTCGATCCGGATATCACCTTTTCTGACGACCCGCTCCGTATGATGAGATGTGTACGTTTTGCTACCCAGCTCAATTTCCAGATAGAAGATGAGACTTATGCCGCTCTCTCGCGCAATGCCGAACGGCTGAAGATTATCAGTGGCGAGCGTATCTGCGACGAGATGAACAAGATTATGCTCTCCAAGCATCCCAGCAGCGGCTTCTATTATCTGAAGGATACCGGACTGCTCGATCTCATCCTGCCGGAACTGGTGGCAATGGATAAGGTAGAGACCCGCAACGGAAAAGCCCACAAGAACAATTACGACCATACGATGGAGGTTTTGGAGAATGTGTGCAAGCACAGCGATAACCTCTGGCTCCGCTGGGCTGCCCTCTTCCATGATATAGGAAAGCCGAGGAGCAAGCGATGGGACAACAACATCGGATGGACTTTCTACAGCCATAACATTATCGGTGCCAAGATGATTCCTAACATCTTCCGCCGTATGAAACTGCCGATGGATGCCAAGATGAAGTATGTGCAGAAACTGGTGGAGCTCCACATGCGTCCGATTGTGATAGCGGATGAAGAGGTGACTGATAGCGCCGTGCGCCGACTGCTGAATGATGCGGGTGATGACATCAACGACCTGATGACGCTTTGCGAGGCTGATATCACCAGCAAGAACCAGGTGCGCAAGCAGCGATTCCTGGATAACTTCAAGATGGTGCGCGAGAAGCTGGTTGATCTTCAGGATCGTGACTACAAGCGACTGCTCCAGCCATGCATCGACGGCAATGAAATCATGGAGATGTTCCAGCTCAAACCATGCCGCGAAGTAGGCGTACTGAAGCAGTATCTCAAGGATGCCGTGCTGGACAACAAGGTGGCTAACGAGCGCGAGCCGCTGATGGAACTTCTGATGAAGAAAGCCCAGGATATGGGGCTGAATATGGCAGAAAACTTAAACAGAGAATAATTTTTGTTAAATAACGGCTCCCTGCGAGCCGTTATTCGTTTATTATTCGTAATTTTGCACCGCTTTTTAAAACTAAAAGCATTGTTTCAGTTTCCGCCAGAGGGCGGTATATATAAAAGGTATGACATAAAATAATAAATTATAATATAAATAGGTATGAAAATTAAAAACGTTTTGTTTGTTGCAGCAGTTTGTGTTCTTGCTGCTTTGACATCATGTGGTGGAAGTAAGAAGGGTGGTTTACCAGACTTCGGCGATGATGAGTTTGCCGTGGCTACCATCGGCACTTCCAGCGCCGCATTGCAGACTACCTATCCTGCTACCATCAAGGGTATTCAGGATGTAGAGGTACGTCCTAAGGTTTCTGGCTTCATTACAAAGGTTTTTGTACATGAGGGTCAGACTGTTTCAGCAGGTCAGGCTTTGTTCTCTATCGATAGCGAGACTTATCAGGCTGCTGTCCGTTCAGCTGCTGCCGCTGTCAATACAGCCAAGGCTCAGGCTAACACGGCAAAGTTGACTTACCAGAACAATAAGAAGTTGTATGATAGCAAGATTATCGGTGAATATGAACTTTCTACAGCAGCTAACGGCTATGCAACCGCTAAGGCTCAGGTAGCTCAGGCAGAGGCTGCTCTGGCTTCAGCCCGCGAGCAGTTGTCTTGGTGTACCGTTACCAGCCCTTCTGCAGGTGTTGTAGGTAGCCTTCCTTTCAAGGTGGGTGCTTTGGTTAGCGCTTCTGGCCAGGCTTTGACTACCGTTTCCAATATCAGCACCATGGAGGTATTCTTCTCACTCTCTGAGTCTCAGATCTTGAGCATGTCTAAGACCAATGGTAGTGTTCAGGCAGCCATTGCTGCGTTCCCAGCTGTTAAGTTGCAGTTGGCAGACGGTTCTATCTATAATCACCCAGGTAAGGTAGTCAAGATGAGTGGTGTCATCGATGCTACTTCCGGTTCTATCTCTCTCATCGCTCACTTCGCTAACCCAGAGAAGTTGCTGAAGAGTGGTGGTGCAGGTTCTATCGTGGTTCCTAACGATCATAACAGTGCTATCGTCATCCCTCAGGAGGCTTGCTCTCAGGTGCAGGATAAGATCTTCGTTTACATCGTAACCAAGGATAACAAGGTGAAGTATTCTGAGATCAAGGTAAATCCACAGGATGACGGCAAGAACTATATTGTAACTTCTGGTCTCCATGTAGGCGACCGCATCGTATTGAAGGGTATCACCAAGTTGACCGATGGCCAGCAGATCAAGCCTATCACTCTGGAGCGTTACAATCAGAAGATTGCTGAGGCTGCCAAGTTGGCTGAGTCTCAGGATAACGCTCATGCCTTCGCTACTGCTATGGGCGGAAAGAAGTAATATATAATAAGGTATAAAGAAAAATAGTAAATTATGTCATTTACAAACTTTATAAAGCGCCCGGTACTTTCGACGGTGGTTTCCATCTTCTTCGTCTTGCTGGGTATTATCGGCTTGGTATCGCTGCCTATTGAGCAGTATCCGAATATCGCGCCGCCTACCATCACGGTAACTGCTACCTATACGGGTGCAGATGCCCAGACGGTGTTGAACTCTGTCGTTGCTCCGCTGGAGGAGAGTATCAACGGTGTGGAGAACATGACTTATATGACCTCTTCTGCGTCTAACTCTGGTTTTGCTCAGATCACCGTTTACTTCAAGCAGGGTTCTGACCCTGATATGGCTGCGGTTAACGTACAGAACCGTGTGTCTCAGGCGCAGTCTCTGTTGCCTGCCGAGGTTACCAGGGTGGGTGTCACCGTAACCAAGCGTCAGAGTTCCAACGTCATCATGTTCGCTCTGACTACAGACGATGGCCGTTACGACGACCAGTTTGTTACCAACTATGCCCTGATCAACGTCATTCCTCAGCTGAAGCGTATCAATGGTGTGGGTGATGTGCAGAGCCCTTCTACCCGTAACTACTCTATGCGTATCTGGTTGAAGCCAGAGAAGATGAAGGAGTTTGGACTGGTTCCTTCTGATGTTTCTCAGGCTTTGGCAGAGCAGAATATCGAGGCTGCCCCTGGTAGCTTTGGTGAGAGTTCTGATATGCAGTATGAATATACTTTGCGTTACAAGGGTCGTTTGAAGACTCCATTGGAGTATGAGAATATCCTCATCAAGAGCAATACTTCCGGTCAGACGCTCCGTCTGGGCGAAGTTGCCAAGATTGAGTTGGGTGGTTTGCAGTATAACGTAAACCTGCTCAATGATGGTCAGCCTGCCGTGATGGGTATGGTTCAGCAGATTGCGGGTTCCAACGCTACCCAGATTGCCAGCGACGTAAAGAAGACGTTGGATGAACTGGAGAAGAGTTATCCTCCTGGGTTGAAGAATGTCATCCTGATGGATGTTACCGAATTCTTGTTCGCATCTATCGAGGAGGTTATCTTCACCTTGATCATCACCCTGGTACTGGTGTTCATCGTAGTGTATGTCTTCTTGCAGGACTTCCGTTCTACGCTGATTCCTATGATTGCGGTACCTGTGGCTTTGATCGGTACGTTCCTCTTCCTCTGGATTTTCGGATTCTCCATCAACCTGCTTACGCTGTCAGCCCTGCTGCTGGCGATTGCGATTGTGGTCGATGATGCCATCGTGGTGGTCGAGGCGGTTCACGCCAAGCTCGACCAGGGTTACAAGAGTGCCCTTACTGCATCTATCGATGCGATGAACGAAATTTCCAGCGCCATCATCTCTATTACATTGGTGATGTCTGCCGTGTTCGTTCCTGTATCATTCATCGGTGGTACTTCCGGTTACTTCTACCGTGAGTTCGGTGTAACCATGGCTGTATCTATCGTTATTTCGGCTATCAACGCGTTGACTTTGTCTCCTGCGCTCTGTGCCGTATTGCTGAAGCCACACGAGGAGGGTCACGAGAAGAAGATGTCTTTCGTGGATCGTTTCCACGCAGGATTCAACTATCAGTTTGAGAAGATTACCAATAAGTATAAAGGTGGTGTCAAGTGGGTTATCAATCATGGCATCATCGCTGGTAGCCTCGTGGCTGTCAGCATCGTAGGTCTGGTTGCCCTGATGGGTACTACCAAGACGGGTCTGGTGCCTGATGAGGATACCGGTACTATCTTCGCTTGTATCTCTACAGCTCCTGGTACTTCTCAGGAACGTACAGCAGAGGTGGTTAAGCAGGTAGATAAGATGCTGGCTAACAACCCAGCCATCGCAACCCGTAACGCCATCATGGGTTATAGCTTTATCGGCGGTGCCGGTTCTAACCAGGGTACCATCATCGTGAAGCTGAAGCCATTCGAAGAACGTCCGGGTGGATTCTTCCACCGTATCAAGGAGGCTTGTACGGGTGGCGGTATTGAGGCATTGTTTGTCAACCCTATGGAATACACTTCTGTGTTGGGTATGATCTACAAGCAGACTGCTGCCATCAAGGATGCACAGGTTCTTGCCTTCGCTCCACCTATGATTTCCGGTTTCTCTATGCAGAATGGTATTACCATGACCATGCAGGATAAGACCGGTGGTGACTTGAATAAGTTCTTTGATAATGTGAAGAAGTTCCTGGCTGAGTTGAACAAGCGTCCTGAGATTCAGACCGCCCAGACTCAGTACAACCCTAACTACCCACAATATATGGTAGATGTAGATGTTGCCAAGACCAAGCAGGCTGGTATCTCTCCATCTTCAGTATTGTCTGTCATGCAGGGTTACCTCGGTGGTCTCTACGCATCTAACTTCAATGCCTACGGTAAGCTCTACCGTGTGATGATTCAGGCTGGTCCTGAGAGTCGTATGCGTCCAGACGATCTGAGCAAGATTTACGTTCGTTGTGCTGATGGCACCATGTCTCCTGTAAGCGAGTTCGTGAACTTGAAGAAGATTTATGGTCCTGCTAACATCACCCGATTCAACCTGTTTACCTCTATGGATGTTTCTGTAACTCCTAACAGCGGTTACTCTACCGGTGACGGTATGAAGGCGATTGCTGAGGTTGCCAAGGAGACATTGCCAGAGGGTTACGGCTATGAGTACTCTGGTTTGACCCGTTCTGAGGCTGAATCAAGCAACTCTACAGGTTTGATCTTCGCACTCTGTATCGTATTCGTTTACCTCATCTTGAGTGCCCAGTACGAGAGTTACATCTTGCCTCTGTCAGTAGTATTGTCTATCCCATTCGGTTTGGCTGGTGCGTTCATCTTCACCAACCTCTTCGGTCACTCTAACGATATCTATATGCAGATTTCGTTGATTATGTTGATCGGTCTGTTGGCAAAGAATGCCATCCTTATCGTACAGTTCGCCCTCGAGCGTCGTCGTACGGGTATGGCTATCAAGTACTCAGCTATCCTGGGTGCCGGTGCCCGTCTCCGTCCTATCCTGATGACCTCTCTGGCGATGGTTATCGGTCTGTTGCCTCTGATGTTCGCATCAGGTGTAGGTAAGAATGGTAACCAGACTTTGGGTGCTGCCGCCGTAGGTGGTATGTTGATCGGTACTATCTGTCAGATCTTCGTGGTTCCTGCTCTCTTCGCAGTCTTTGAGTGGTTGCAGGAGAAGTTGACCCCAATGAAGTTCGAGGATGAGTTGAACGAGGAGGTAGCTGCCGAGTTGGAGCAGTATGCCAACGCAGCTCATCAGAAGAAGGGTATCGAGAAGAAGTAATAACGCAATGTAACTTCAAAGGAAACAATGAAAAAGAATTTAAATATCATCATATTGGGTCTCGCAGCGCTCTCTCTGAGCAGCTGCAAGACTCTCTACGGAAAGTATGAGCGTCCGGATGTGAAGACCAGCGGTATCGTTCGCGATGTAGCTTCTGATACAGATACTTTGGCTGTAAAGGATACTACTACCTTCGCCAATATCCCTTGGCGCAGTGTCTTTACCGACCCTCAGCTTCAGTCGCTCATCGAGAAGGGATTGAACAACAATGTCAACCTCCTCAATGCGGCTTTGAACGTGAAGATAGCAGAAGAGCAGCTGAAGTGTGCTAAGTTGGCATTCCTGCCTGCCTTGTCTTTCACTCCTCAGGGAACCATCGCTTCCTGGGATGGTCAGGCTGCCACCAAGACTTACACGATGCCTGTTACTGCCAGCTGGATGGTAGACCTCTTCGGCAATCTGCTATCTCAGAAGCGCAGTGCCCAGATGGCGCTGCTCCAGTTGCAGGATTATCAGGTATCTGTCAAGACCAACCTCATCGCCAACATCGCCAACATGTATTATACTCTGTTGATGCTCGACAAGCAGGTGGAGTTGGTTAACAATATGGAAGGATTGACCAAGGATACTTGGGAGACTATGAAGGTGCTGAAGGATACCAAGATTGGTTATCGAGGAACTTCCGTGCAGGCTGCCGAGAGCAACTACTATGCAGTGTTGACTCAGAAGACTGACCTGATGCGTCAGATTCGTGAGACAGAGAACTCCCTGAGTCTTCTCATCGGTGACCAGGCTCATTCTATTGCCCGTGGCAAGTTGGAGAATCAGAGTCTTCCTACAACATTCTCTACCGGTGTAGGCATCCAGTTGCTCAACAACCGTGCCGATGTTCACGCAGCCGAGATGAATCTGGCTCAGTGCTTCTATGGCATTGAGACTGCCCGCAGCAAGTTCTATCCATCTATCACCATTTCTGGTACAGGTGCATTCACCAATTCTGCTGGTGCAGGCATCGTGAATCCAGGCAAGTGGTTGCTTTCTGCTGTTGGTTCATTGGTTCAGCCTATCTTCCAGAATGGTAGAATCATTGCCGGATTGAAGGTGGCTAAGATGCAGTATGAGCAGGCTTACAACACCTGGCAGAACACCGTGCTGAAGGCAGGTAGCGAGGTGAGCAATGCCCTCGTGCTCTACAACTATTCTGACGAAAAGGGTAAGGTCGAGGCTAAGCGCATCGCCGTACTCGAGAAGAATGTAGAGGATACACGTAAGTTGATGTCAGAGGCTGGCGGTTCTTATCTGGAGGTAATCCAGGCGCAGTCTTCTCTGCTCAACGTACAGCTCTCAAAGGTAGCTGATGACTTCTACAAGATGCAGGCAGTAGTTAATCTCTACTATGCATTGGGTGGAGGAGCTAAGTAATTTATAGTTAATAATTAATAGTTTATAGTTATGGCTAGTATAATAAGTCCAAAGGCAGAGGTTTCTCCAAAGGCTAAGATTGGAGACAACTGCAAGATCTATCCATTCGCCTATATCGAGGACGATGTGGTCATCGGCGACAACTGTATCATCTATCCCTTCGTGAGCATCATGAACGGTACTCGCATGGGTAATAACAATAAGGTGTTCCAGGCAGCCGTTATCGCTGCCCTCCCACAGGATTTCAACTTTACCGGTGAGGAGAGTGAGGTAGTGATTGGCGACAACAATACCATCCGTGAGAACGTGGTTATCAACCGTGGTACACACAAGGGTGGCAAGACCGTTCTGGGCAACAACAACTTCCTGATGGAAGGTGCCCATATCTCTCACGATACCGTAATCGGCAATGGTTGCGTATTCGGTTATGGTACCAAGATTGCAGGCGACTGCGTGATTGGTAACGGTGTCATCTACTCAACATCCGTAGTAGAGAATGCCAAGACTAGAGTAGGCGACTTGGCGATGATTCAGGCTGGTACCACCTTCTCTAAGGATATTCCTCCTTATATCATTGCCGGTGGAAAGCCTGTGAAGTATGCAGGTCCTAACACCATCATCATGGAAGCAGCCGAGGTTACCGAGAAGGTTCGCAAGCACATTGCGAATGCCTACCGACTGGTATTCCATGGTCAGACATCCCTCTTCGATGCCATCAACCAGATCAAGGATCAGGTGCCAGATGGACCGGAGATTCAGAACATCATCCAGTTTCTGGAGAGTTCCCAGAAGGGTGTCATCACTAAGATGTAGTTTTGATTGGAAGGGTTTAATCCCTTCGTTTACTATTATGTTTAGTTAAAATTCAAGTCATACCTATTTGAATTTTACTCAGTATCTTGAAAGGGCTGGCCGTGAGGTCAGCCCTTTTTATGTGTGTATGGTATGAAATCTCCGTTCATAAGTTTTGAACGCACATTCAGTACTTTTGAATGTATGTTCAGTACTTTTGAACGGAGATTCAAAACTTGTGAACGAAGATTTCTATTAGGCTTATCAACAAATTCTATTAATGGTAGCAATAAATTCCTCTTATGATATCCACAAATTCTATTAAGGATAGTCGTAATATCAATCTATTCCATCATCCATCACATACTATAATAGATTCAAGCACCTTATGCAGCGAATCTCTCTTCCCTTAATAATTAATAGAATAAATGCAAATAAATGCAATTTTATTTTGTTATCTCTTCGTTTATGTGTATCTTTGCAAACAATTTGGGTAATTATGCCCTTCCGGTCTGAAAATAAATAGATTTAGAAATGAGAAAGAAACAATATAAGCCTCGCAATCATCGTGGATTGCAGGTTGTTACTTTATGCATCAGCACCGCCATGGTGCTTGTTTTGTTGGGATTGGTCATCTTTTCCGTATTGATGGGAAGAAACCTCTCTTCCTATGTCAAGGAGAACCTGGTGGTACAGGTGATGCTGGAGCAGGATGTTACCAATCCTGAGGGCTTGCAGATGTGTAAGCGCCTGAAAGCCCGTCCTTACGTGAAAGGTCTGACCTATATCTCCAAGGAACAGGCTTTGCAGGAGGCTACCCACGATCTGGGTACCAATCCAAGCGAATTTGCCGGTGTGAACCCTTTCCAGCCATCTATCGAAATCACGACACAGGCGGATTATGCCAACAATGATTCCCTGAAGTGGATAGCCAAGGAGCTGAAAAGCTATTCGCGCGTGACGGAAGTAAGTTATCAGCACGACCTGATAGAACAGGTGAACAATTCGCTCACCAAGATAAGCATCGGTCTTCTTATCGTAGCTGCCCTGCTTACCTTTATCTCGTTCTCGCTTATCAACAATACGGTGAGACTGGGCATCTATGCCCGCCGATTCTCCATCCATACCATGAAGCTGGTGGGTGCATCCTGGGGCTTCATCCGCAAGCCTTTCATCAAGAGGGCTGTATCGGTAGGTGTGGTTGCGGCTTTGCTTGCCGATGGTTTCCTCGGTGGATGCCTCTATGCCTGGTCGCTTCACGAGCCGGAACTGGTCAATGTGCTCGGCTGGCAGGAGCTTGCCATCACAGGCGGTTCGGTCTTCCTCTTCGGTATCATCATTACGGCTCTCTGTGCCAATATCTCGGTGAACAAGTTCCTCAAGATGAAGGCGGGAGATCTCTACAAGATTTGATCAGGAGTAAACTTCTGTAAAGTAAACATTAACATTACACATTAAACATTATATATAATGGATAAGAAGAATTTAGCATTTGACAAGATGAACTTCATCTTGTTGGCAATTGGTATGGCAATTGTCATCATCGGTTTCCTCCTGATGAGCGGCGCTGGCTCTAACGAGCACTCTTTCGATGCTGATATTTTCAGTACTCGCCGTATTGTAGTGGCACCAACCGTAACCCTGATTGGCTTCCTCTCTATCATCTATGCGGTTATACGCAAGCCGAAAGACAATTAATAGTTTATTGTTAATATACATATTTAAATTAGATGGATTTTATTCAGACTATCATTATCTCTATCGTAGAGGGATTGACCGAGTTCTTGCCAGTGTCTAGTACAGGTCACATGATTATTGCCGAAAACTTGTTGGGTGTAGATATCCAGGATAAGTTTGTCAACGCCTTCACTGTCATCATCCAGTTTGGTGCCATTCTTTCTGTCATCTGCCTGTATTGGAAGAGATTCTTCTATCCGGATGCAGTGAAGACAGGAGAGAAGACCTATTGGAAGGCGATGTTCGATTTCTATGCCCGCCTGGTGGTTGGTACACTGCCTGCCGTGGTATTGGGTCTTGCCTTCAATGATTTCATCGAGTCAAATCTGGGAAATGTGCAGCTGGTAGGTTGGATGCTTGTCATTGGTGGTGTGTTCATGCTCTTCTGCGATAAGATTTTCAATAAGGGCAGCGAGCAGACTAAGCTTACTTACAAGCGTGCCCTGACCATCGGTTTCATCCAGTGTATTGCGATGATTCCGGGTGTGTCTCGTTCCATGTCAACCATTGTGGGAGGTATGTCTCAGCGACTCACCCGCAAGGCGGCTGCCGAGTTCTCATTCTTCCTGGCTGTGCCTACCATGTTTGGTGCCACCTGCCTGGAGGTTTATAAACTGATTAGCCATGGTGGCGGTTCGTTGCTCACTCAGGGCAACAACCTGGTTACCTTACTCTTAGGTTCAGTGGTATCATTCATCGTTGCTATTCTCGCCATCAAGTTTTTCATCAATTATGTCACCAAGTACGGTTTCGCAGCTTTCGGCTGGTATCGTATTGTTATCGGACTCATCATCATCATCTGCGGCCTTTGCGGTGTAGATATGCAGATGGTTGACTAAAATAAGAATATGGATTTTAGAAAAGGAGAAATTATAGCCATCGACAAGCCTTATCGCATGTCGAGCTTTGGAGCACTGGCACACGTTCGCTATCTGCTCAGCAAGAAACTCGGCTTCAAGGTGAAGATAGGACATGCCGGTACGCTCGATCCCCTTGCTACGGGTGTGTTGGTGCTCTGCACGGGTAAATGTACCAAGCAGATTGAGCAATTGCAGACACATACCAAGGAATATACGGCTACTCTTCAGTTGGGTGCTACCACGGCAAGCTACGATAAGGAGCACAGTGTAAACCATACTTTCCCAACCGAGCACATCACCCGTGAGCTGGTAGAGGAAGTGCTGAAGCAGTTTGTTGGTGAGATTCAGCAGGTTCCGCCTACCTATAGTGCCGTGAAGGTGAATGGTGACCGTTCTTATGCCCTGCGCAGAGCAGGCGAGGAGGTGCAGCTGAAGCCTAAGACCGTGCGTGTGGATGAAATCGAACTCACCGATTACAACGATGAGGAGAAGACGGCAAGCATCCGAGTGGTTTGCGGTAAGGGTACTTACATCCGGTCCCTGGCACGCGACATCGGTCGTGCCCTGGATAGCGGTGCCTTCCTGACAGCCCTCCGCCGTACCAAGGCAGGAAGCTTCTCGGTAGAGAACTGCATCGACTTTGACCATTTCCAGGAATGGCTCGATGCACAGGAGATAGAAGACAGCCTTGCCAATAACTAGGCTCGAATTTCGAAAAATGACATTAATAGTAAATCATCTTAAGAAAGGAGATATAATATCACATGAAACTATCACAATTCAACTTTAAGTTGCCAGCTGCTCAGGTGGCACTTTATCCACATAAGACTAAGCGTGTGGTCAAGACTGCTAGTGGTGAACGTACTTTCGAGATTACCCGTCGTGACGAGTCTCGGCTCATGGTGCTCCACAAGAAGTCTGAAACCATCGATATGTATAAGAAGGACGAGAATGGCAAGGATATGGTGGATGCTGATGGCAATCCAGTATTCCTGCAGTTCAAGGATATCGTCAACTACTTCGAAGAGGGTGATACCTTCATCTTCAATGATACGAAGGTATTCCCAGCCCGCCTTTATGGTACCAAGGAGAAGACTGATGCCAAGATTGAGGTGTTCCTGCTCCGTGAGCTGAATGCCGAGATGCGTCTTTGGGATGTGCTGGTAGAGCCTGCGCGAAAGATCCGTATCGGCAACAAGCTGTTCTTTGATGATGTCAACGAGATGGTAGCCGAGGTAATCGATAATACCACCAGCCGTGGCCGTACCCTCCGTTTCCTCTATGATGAGGATGGCAATCACGATGTCTTCAAGCGTTCGCTCTTTGCTTTGGGTGAGGCTCCGCTTCCTCGCTATATCATCGATGCCCGTGAGGATCATCACGCAACAGAGGATGATATGGACGACTTCCAGTGTGTGTTTGCAGAGAAGGAGGGTGCCGTTACTGCTCCTGCTACAGGTCTTCATTTCTCTCGTGAGTTGATGAAGCGCTTGGAAATCAACGGCATCAACGAGGCTTACATCACCCTGCATTGCGGATTGGGCAACTTCCACGAGATTGAGGTTGAGGACCTTACCAAGCACAAGATGGATTCTGAGCAGATGATTATCTCTAAGGAAGCTTGCGAACTGGTGAATAAGACCAAGCTGGAAGGTCATCGCGTATGCGCCATCGGTACCAGCGTGATGAAGGCTACAGAAACTGCTGTAGGTACAGACGGAATGATGAAGGAGTTTGATGGATGGACCAATAAGTTCATCTTCCCTCCATACGATTTCGGATTGGCAGACTGTGCTGTTGCCAACTTCTATCATCCGGAGTCAATCTTGATGATGTGTACCGCTGCCTTTGGTGGTTACGACCTGGTGTATGAGGCATACAAGAAGGCTGTGAAGAATGGCTATATGTTTGGTTGCTATGGTGACTCACTGTTGATACTTCCAGACTAAATGGTGGAATAAACAGTTTTTGTACATATAGAAATGATTGATATTCAGTAGGTAAACTGAGTTATCCACAGTTTTCGTAAAAGTGTGAATAAGTATGTATAAAGTATATTTAAGCCTTGGCACGAATCTGGGCAACCGGAAGCGTAATATTCGTGAGGCTATCGATAAAATAGGAGAGCAGATTGGTGTGGTAGAGCGCCAGTCTGCTCTTTACGAAACCAAGCCTTGGGGCTATTCTTCTCCCAATGACTTCATCAATTCCTGTGTGATGGTTCTCACCGCCATGGCCCCTCGTCAGGTGTTGGAGGCTACTCAGCGTATAGAGCAGGAGATGGGCAGAATCCTGAAGTCTGTAAATGGGGAATATCACGACCGCATCATCGATATCGACATTCTGATGATAGATGATCTGGTCATCGATGAGCCCGATTTCAAGATTCCTCATCCTTTGATGGAAGAGCGCGATTTCGTGATGAAACCACTGAAAGAGATACTTATGTAATTTGCTATAAGTCAGGCAGAAGGAGAGAACCTTGTATCAGGAGATAAAAGAGGGTGAGGAAATCAAGGTGCAGGCGAACGAGCACGGCAGATACTTCCTGACCCAGACGCGCAGTACTACAGGTATTGAAAATGCCGAGATGGGCGAGAGTGACGTGAAGATCTATTCTCCAGCCCGGGGATTGATCGTCGTATCCAAGGTGAGTGCTCCTCTATTAAATAAGGTGGAGGTTTATACCCTTGATGGAAGACTGGTGGCATCGAGAAAGGCTGAAGGTGCAGCATCTGTCAGCATTCCTGTAGTCTCCACGGCTTCTCCTCAGGAAGTATATATTATTAAGGTATCTAAGCAGGATACCAAAGCTACAATAACCAGAAAGCTTTCTCTCCATTGAGAGAAAGCTTTCTGGTGTTAAACTGAGAAAAAAAGAAAAATCCCATCGTTCTTGCGAGCGATGGGATTTTTAATTCTGTTAAGCAATGTGTCTGCTTTACGCTGATTACTTACGAAGACCGAGGGCCTTGATGATAGCACGATAGCGATTGATGTCGCGATCATACAAGTAATCGAGCAATGCACGACGCTTTCCTACAAGCTGTGTCAACGCACGTGTTGTAGTATAATCTTTACGGTTCTTCTTAACGTGCTCCGTCAAATGAGCAATACGGTATGAGAACAATGCTATCTGGCTCTCAGCTGAACCAGTATCAGAGTTAGACTTTCCGTACTTGCTAAAGATCTCTTCTTTTTTTGCTTTGTCTAAATACATAGCTGTGATACTTAAAATTTAATTATTATGAATGAATGTTATGCACAATAGGACCTTCCTCACGGTGGTTTCCGTTAAAATGCGGTGCAAAGGTACAACTTTTCAGTGAATTATGCAAATTTTTCGGGATTTTTTTGTAATTTTGCACCCAAATTCATTAAGTATTTAAGGTAAACGAAATGCAAGACATTAGAAACATTGCAGTTATTGCACACGTTGACCATGGTAAAACTACCTTGGTTGACAAGATGATGCTCGCCGGTAAGCTGTTCCGTGACGGCCAGGATAACAGCGGCGAAGTGCTCGATTCCAACGACTTGGAGCGCGAGCGTGGTATAACCATTCTCTCAAAGAATGTGTCTATCAATTGGAAAGGTACAAAGATTAATATTCTCGATACTCCAGGACACTCTGACTTCGGTGGTGAGGTGGAGCGCGTGCTCAACATGGCAGACGGATGCCTACTCCTCGTCGATGCTTTCGAGGGTCCGATGCCTCAGACTCGTTTCGTGCTGCAGAAGGCTTTGCAGCTCGGACTGAAGCCTATCGTTGTAGTTAATAAGGTAGATAAGCCTAACTGTCGCCCTGAAGAGGTGTACGAAATGGTGTTCGACCTGATGTGCGACCTCGATGCTACTGAGGAACAGCTTGACTTCACTGTAGTTTACGGTTCGGCAAAGAATGGCTGGATGAGCGATGACTACAACAAGCCAACAGATAACATTGACTATTTGCTCGACAAGATTGTGGAGATTATCCCTGCTCCTAAGCAGTTGGAGGGTACTCCTCAGCTCTTGATCACATCTCTTGATTATAGCTCTTACACCGGTCGTATCGCCGTAGGTCGTGTACACCGTGGTACTTTGAAGGATGGTATGAGCGTAACTATCTGCCATCGTGACGGTAGCCAGGAGAAGACCAAGATCAAGGAACTCCATACCTTCGAGGGTATGGGTCATAAGAAGACAGACCATGTGGATTCTGGTGACATCTGTGCCGTTGTCGGCTTGGAGAAGTTCGAGATTGGTGATACCATCTGCGACTACGAGAACCCAGAGCCACTTCCTCCAATCGCTGTAGATGAGCCTACCATGAGTATGCTCTTCACCATCAACGATTCTCCTTTCTTCGGTAAGGAGGGTAAGTTCTGTACATCACGCCACATTCAGGACCGCCTGAACAAGGAGTTGGAGAAGAACCTGGCTCTTCGTGTTCAGCCTTACGAGGACACCACTGATAAGTGGATTGTTTCTGGTCGTGGTGTGCTCCATCTTTCTGTGCTCATCGAGACCATGCGTCGCGAGGGCTATGAGCTCCAGGTAGGTCAGCCTCAGGTTATCTACAAGGAGATTGATGGCGTGAAGTGTGAGCCTATCGAGGAGTTGACCATCAATGTTCCGGAGGAGTTTGCTTCTAAGATGATTGATATGGTTACCCGCCGTAAGGGTGATATGACCTCTATGCTGAACATGGGCGAGCGTGTGGATATCGAGTTCGATATTCCTTCACGTGGTATCATCGGTCTTCGTACCAATGTGCTCACTGCTTCTCAGGGTGAGGCTATCATGGCTCACCGCTTCAAGGAGTATCAGCCATACAAGGGCGAGATTACCCGCCGTTCCAACGGTAGCATGATTGCGCTGGAGACTGGTACAGCCTATGCTTACGCCATCGATAAGCTGCAGGATCGCGGTAAGTTCTTCATCGACCCAGGTGAGGAGGTTTACGGCGGCGAGGTTGTTGGTGAGCATGTTCACGACAACGACCTGGTGGTTAATGTAACCAAGGCAAAGCAGTTGACCAACGTCCGTGCTTCTGGTTCTGACGACAAGGCTCGCGTGATTCCAAAGACCGTGATGAGCCTTGAGGAGTGCCTGGAGTACATCCGTGAGGATGAGTACGTAGAGGTAACTCCTAAGAGTATGCGTATGCGCAAGGTGATTCTCGATCACTTGGAGCGCAAGCGTAGTAATAAGGATTAAGCTATAGCTTATATATAAATGGATCCGTGAGAATTCCCCTCTAGCCGATTGCCTAGGCAGTCTGCTTGCAGGGGATTCTTTTTTAATGTATGCGTATGTGGTTGTGGAAATTCTTTAGAAAGTTTTCTTTGCCCTGTTCTCTGGTATTGGGAGCCGTGGGCTATCTGATCTTCGCCAATGTTCCTTTCCTGGAACCTTTGGGCGATGCGGTGGGACCGAAGCTGGTGGATATGATGCCGGTGGTGCTCTTTGCCTTGCTCTATGTTACCTTCTGTAAGATTGAAATCAAGGAGATGAAACCGAAAGCTTGGCATTTCATCCTGCAGCTCATCCGAACCAGTCTGGCACTGATGATGGTGGTGCTTATCTTCGAATTCGGAGATAATTATGAAACCAAGCTGGTGCTCGAAGGTGCTTTCATCTGTTTTATCTGTCCTACGGCGGCTGCCGTGGCTGTGGTGACGGAGAAGTTAGGTGGAAGCATCGGTTCGCTGACTACCTATACGGTGATAGCCAATGTCTTTACGATGGTGATTATTCCTAGTCTTTTCCCGATGGTGGAGAAGGGGGCAGATGTTTCCTTTCTTTTTATGAGTGCGATGGTGTTCAGAAACGTAACCACGGTACTGGTGGTACCTTTGCTCCTGGCTTTGCTGAGCCGCAAGTTTCTGCCTAAGTGGGTGGATAAGGTGAAGAGCGTGAAGGATCTGGGCTTCTATATGTGGTGCTTCAACCTTACTATCCTGATGGGCGAGACGGTTCGTAATATCCTTCATGCCGAGGTTTCGGGGTGGATTCTTGCCTTGCTGCTCATTGTTCCGCTCTTTGTCTGTCTCATCCAGTTTGCCATCGGTAAGGCGGTGGGCAGACATTATGATGCGAGCATCAGTGCCGGTCAGGCTTTGGGACAGAAGAATACCATTGTGGGCATCTGGCTCACTCTTACTTTCCTCAATCCGCTTGCCGCCGTGGCACCGGGTGCCTATGTGGTTTGGCAGAACCTGGTGAATGGCTGGCAGCTATGGTATAAGGAGAAATACGGAAGACTGAAATGGTAGATGTAAGAGAAAACAGAAATAATGGAAATATAAAAAAACAGCTTGGAATCTCCCATGAAATTCCAAGCTGTTTTTTATATGAATGTATCTGATCTTTATTTGCTTGTCGAGATAAATATGCACTCGATGGTTACGTTGCCATCCATCCATTTGGCTGGAATGGTATAGGTGCCATCCTTGGCGATATCTGTCTTCTTGAGTGATTCTACCTGATCACCATGGGTGATGGTAAAGTCACCGTAGGTGAATCCTGGAGCAGGAACCATCTTCACCTTGAATGGCTTGCCGTATGCCACCTTGTGGTTGTTGAGGGTGGTGCCGTCTGCTGCGGTCACCATACCGTTGCGGTTAGCCTCGGTTACAGAAACAAACTCACTGTGAGCCTTCTTCTTGGCTGTACCTTCACTCTTCAGCAAGGTGATGCGTGGAGCGTTGGTCAGGTGGATATTGATGTCATCGATATAGACCAGGGCATCCTCCTTCATCTCATGAGGAGACTCTGCGTGAGGAACCACTACCAGACTATAGATATCCACACCCTCGGCACTCTTAATAGGGAACACGGCATCAGCCCACTGTCCTGCAGGAACAGGAGTGGTTGACTTGATCCAGAACTGCTCTACTTCCTGCGACTGTCCGGATCTGTCTCTACGCTTTCCGAGACCTACCAGCATCACTCTGCCTTCCATCGGACGGTTGATCAGTACGTGAACTACTTTTCCGGATGGACCGAGTGCAATCGGCTTCTTCAGATCTATTCTTGCACCGAAGATGTTGGAAGCCAGTCGTGAACGCTGGAAGCCGAGCACCTTCTTGTTAGGATTGTTGGTGAGATCAGGATTATCCACAACCTCGCAGTTGCCCGCCAGTTCTCCTGTGCGGAATGGGGAATGCTCCCATCTGTCGTAAACTCCCACGGATTTGTAATCCTGGGTGTCGAACTTAATTTCTTGTCCCATTGCAGCCAATGGTAACAAACACAATGCTATGAGTAATTTCTTCATGTTCGTAGTGTAGAGTCAAAGTTTAAAATACTTTAATGGAATGTAACAATGGGCAAGCCTTGCTGTCGTCGATGACAACCTTCAGGCCTTTCACCTGATAACCCTTGCCGTAACTGTCGGATGTGCTGCCGTTCAACGGGATGATGCGCTTGTATCCGATGGTGGTAGTGGTGCACTTCTCTGCGATTGGTTTCCATGTCTTTCCGTCTTCAGAGATTTCGATATGGAACTTTCTTACTCGCTGACCCTTGCGGATGTATTCCATCATATCCACATAGCGAACGGTCTGTGACTTGTCCCAGTTGAAGGTGATGGTAGCCTGCTTCACGCCGTCATCAGTAGCCCAATAGGTATTCTTGTTGTTATCGGTCAGGTTCTTGGCTGCATAGTTGCGATTGGCACCAGCCTTTCGGGTGTTGCTTACACTAACCTTTGCCTTCTGAGCCAGGTCCTTGCCCAGACGGGTGCGAATCATATTACCCATATCCTTGAGCACGCGCACGTCGATGTCAGGCAGCAGACCCGTCTTGTCTGGAGGGCAGTTCAAGATCAAGGTAGCATTTCTGCCTACCGTCTCCAGATACATCTGGAAGAGGCGCTCTACAGAGAGAGGCTTCTCGCCCTCGTGCCAGAACCATCCCTTGTCGGTGAACTTGGCATCGCTCTCACCTGGGTCCCACTGCCAGCCGTCCTCGGTACCATACATACCGTTGCTTTCTGGTGCATAGCCTCTTTCGTCGGTGAGCCAGTTGGTTTCGCCAGCCCATCCTGCCTCGTTGCCGATCCATCTTGCCTCAGCACCCACCCCCCAGAGGATGATGTCTGGACAAACCTTGTGGATAGAGTCTCTGAGGTTAGGAATGTCATAATAGGTAGAACGGTCTACGTTTACGGTCGTATTGCGTCCGCCGTAGTATCCGTCGCCACCGTTGGCACCATCAAACCACATTTCAAACTGGTCTTTGCCATACTGTGCCAACTCCGCGCACTGGCGGAGGAAAACGTCGTTGACATATTTCTCAGTACCGTAGTATTGGCTGTTTCTGTCCCATGGAGAAACATAGAAACCATACTTCATTCCCAAGCTTCGGGCAGCCTTGGCAAAGTCGCGGGGAATGTTGGTGGTCTTACCGTTCTCATTGCCGGCATTGACGATGGAATGGTCAGTAGTAGATGTAGGCCAGAGGCAGAAACCGTCATGATGCTTGACTACGGCGATACCGCCCTTCATGCCAGCAGCCTTTACAGCCTTGAGCCATTGAGTAGGGTTAGGCTTCTTGGTAGGTGCAAAAAGGGTTACGTCTTCACTTCCCAAGCCCCATTCTCTGTTGGTATAGGTGTTCATTCCGTAATGGAAGAAGGCATAGAATTCTGTCTCCTGCCATTTCATCTGGCGATCGCTAGGAACAGGGAACACAGCTGTAGGCTCGTTGTCCGGATTAGGCAACGACTGCTGCTTAACTTGGAATACACTCTGAGAGTGGCCAGCCATGGTAGACATGATGAAGGTCACTCCAAACAAAACTTTTTTGATGTTCATAGTTGTTGTATTAAAATCGATACACTTTATTCTTGCCATAAAAAGAAGTTGATAATTGTTAGTTATTGTCGTTATTGGTGATTGTCGTTAATATATATATTATCTTTTGCAAAGATAATGCAAACGAGCGCAATGAAAGCTAGCTTTCAAATTGCCGAGTGTAGCTTATCTTATGCAAAGATATGAGTTTTCGGAAAAGTTTCAAAACTTTTCTGGTTAATTAAATATAAACGCCCGCAATTTGTGGTTGCGGGCGGTCATATATGATTAATCCTGTGTAGGATAAATCAAGTTAGCTTCTGTGATACAGTTGAGCACCTCTTCGAGATATTTCTTCGATTCGTACTTAGCCATAGGCAGGTCGTGGAGCAGATAATTGCCGCAATCCTTGGCTGCCTGTCCAGGAATTTCGCCTTCGAAATCGGCAATGAACTGGAAAGTACGCTTCATCAGTTCTACGATGTCCTTGCTCTCCAGGTCGCCACGGATGAGGAGGTAGTTACCGGTGAGGCATCCCATTGGTCCCCAATAGATGATGCGGTCTTTCCACTCTTCGTCGTTGCGCAGGTAGGTGGCTGCCAGATGTTCGATGGTATGGATGGCACCGTTGTGGAGGCAAGGCTCCTGGTTAGGCACCTTCATGCGGATATCGAAGGTTGTGATGACTTCTCCGCCTACTTCGTCCTTGCGGCTTACGTAGATGCCGCGGAGCAACTTGTTATGATTGATAGTAAAACTTGGAATCTTATTCATCTTTTTTATAATGTTGAGTGTTGAATGTTGAGTGTTGAATGTTGAGTGTTGAATGTTGAGTGTTGAATGTTGAGTGAAGAATCATTCAACATTCAACACTCAACATTCAACACTTCTAAAGACTTTCGAGAAAAGCCTTGGTAACATTGAATGATCCTTCTGCCATTTTAGCCCAGAAGTCGAAGTACTGCTGTGCCTTGGTATCCTTCAAAGGTACATCGCTGATGATGCGGAAGGAGATGAAAGGAGTCTTGTAGATGTGGCAGGTCTGTGCGATGGAGCAGCTTTCCATATCCACAGCCATAGCGTGAGGGAAGTGCTCCAGGATAGATCGCATCTTCTCCTTGCTATCTACGAACCATTCTCCGCTTACAATCTGTCCGGCATGAATCTTTGGATGCTGGTTGTCTGGCTGTTCATTGATGGCAAGTGCCTTTTCTACATACTCCTTAGGGGTCTTGAAGAGGGCAGGCATACCGAGAATCTGTCCATACTCGCATTCGTCACCGCAGTAAGCATCGTGATATACACAGTCGGTAGCTACCACCACTTCGGTAACATTGAGGTTGATGTCAGCGCCTCCAGCCACACCCGAAGAGATGACGAGGTCTGGGTGGTAATTATCAATCATTTCCACAGCTCCGATGGCGCTGTTCACCTTTCCGATGCCGCACTGCTGCATCACGACTTCATTTTCGCCGATCTTTCCGATGACGAAGTCCTTATGATTCTTTCGCTCAGTCTGCGATTCTGTCAATAATGTCTTGAGTTGCGTGAACTCCTTGTCCATCGCAACGATAATTCCTATTTTCATATCGATTTATTTCTATTCTGGGTGCAAAGTTACAAAATAAATCCCATAAAAAAACATTTCCCCACCTATATTTTATAATAGGCAGAGAAATGTTACAAGATGATATTGCAAACTGCGAAAAATGTATGGTTCTATTAGAAGTTCACTCCGAAATTGAGCAAGAGGGCTCCATTATGCGATTTGTCAAAACTGTCGTGGCAGATGTTGGCAAGGCCGATGTCGTAGGTGAGGTCAGCATAGAACATATCGTAGCCGATGCCGCAACCGATGCGCAGACCGCCATCCAGGCGGCGGAAGTTGTCGCTGCGGAAGGAACTCTGGGCCTCTCGCTCGGCAAAGTTCTTGATCTTGCCACCTACACCTACAGCGAAGTAACCGCCGAATTGTGGCTGGATGGAGAAGTGGTCATCTACATCATACTTGTATTTCAGCACCGCAGGAATCTGCAGGTAGTTGAGGTCGTAGGTCATCTTCTTGCCGGAAACCAGATCTTTCTTGCCACCTTTTTCTATATAGGAGAGACCTGTCTCCAGATACAGAGGCGCTGTATCCGTAAGCGGAATGCCGGCAACAACGCCTACGTTGAGGCCCGTCTGCCAGTCACCGCCATCCAGACGGGAATCATCCGAATTCACGTAGGTGAATGCCGGACCGATTCGGAAACCGAAGTATGGAGCACTGTAACTGTGGTTGTATCTGTAGTCGAGATGTCCCGTCTTCTTGTTGTAATATCTACTATTCTTATAGTTCTGAGCTGTTGATGGTATCACTGCCAGGAGTATTGCCATCATGATAAATGCGATTCTTTTCATATTGATGTGATTTTAATTATTATCTGGTGCAAAGGTATGGATTTTCGGTCATCTTGCAGCGTGAGAATCCCTATAATGATAGGGAAAAACCCTATTGCGTCTTTTCTTCGATAAAAAAAGTAAAAAGTTTCTTCTATTATTTTGTAGTGTCTTCATTTCTCATTATCTTTGCACCAAATTATAAACGTTTATAGAAAAAGATGAAATTATTGAAGAAGTATCTACTGGATATTCTGGTAGTGATTGTTTTTGCAGTGATCTCTTTCGTGTACTTCATGCCTGCCGACATGGACGGACGAATTCTGTTCCGACACGACTCGGCGGCGAGCAAGGGATTGGGACATGAGAAAGAGCTTTTCCAACAGCAGACTGGCGAGACAACCCGTTGGACCAACTCTGTGTTTGGTGGTATGCCAACCTATCAGATGTCGCCTTCGTACGGCAGTACCCAGGTGCTCAGTCAGGTAACGAAGGCTTATCATCTGTGGCTGCCTGATTATGTATGGTATGTGTTTGTCTATCTCCTGGGCTTTTATATCATGCTCCGTGCCTTCGATTTCCGACAATCGCTGGCGGCGCTGGGTTCCATCATCTGGGCATTCTCATCCTACTTCTTTATTATCATTGCTGCAGGTCATATCTGGAAGGTATGGGCTTTGGCCTATCTGCCTCCTATGATTGCGGGTGTGGTACTGGTTTATCGGGGTAAGTATCTGAAAGGTCTGCTCCTCACCGCCATTTTCTCGGCTTTCGAGGTGAATGCCAACCACGTGCAGATGACCTATTATTATCTCTTCATCATCCTCTTCATGGTGATTGCCTTCTTGGTAGATGCCATCAAGAAGGGGGAACTCGCCCGCTTCGGCAAGGCGACTGCGGTATGTGCCGTGGGTGCCCTCATCGGTATCTCGCTCAACCTCTCCAACCTGTATCATACCTGGCAGTATGGTCAGGAAACCATGCGTGGAAAGAGCGAACTGGTGAAGAAGAATACTGCCAACCAGACCAGCAGTGGTTTGGATAGAGACTATATCACCCAGTGGAGCTATGGTATTGATGAGACCTGGACGCTCCTGATTCCTGATGCCAAGGGTGGTGCTTCCGTACCTCTCGCCCAGAATACGCAGGCGATGGAGAAGGCGGATCCTAACTTCGTGCAGATTTATCAGCAGCTCGGACAGTACTGGGGCAACCAGCCTGGTACGAGCGGTCCTGTATATGTAGGAGCATTCGTATGTATGCTCTTCATTCTCGGTTTGTTTATTGTCAAGGGTCCGATGAAGTGGGCATTGCTGGCTGCCACCATCCTGAGCATCCTGCTCTCCTGGGGTAGAAACTTCATGCCGTTCACCGATTTCTTCCTTGATTACATTCCGATGTATGCCAAGTTCCGAACGGTGGCTTCTATCCTCGTGATAGCCGAGTTCACCATTCCGTTGCTTGCCATGATGGCTTTGAAGAAAATCATTGATGAGCCGGAGATACTCACCAGTAAGATCAAACTGGTATATGCCAGCTTTGGTCTGACGGCAGGCTTCTGTCTGCTCTTTGCCCTGATGCCGAGTGTCTTCTTCCCTGATTTCATTTCCGTTCAGGAAACTCAGGCGTTGCAGCAGTTGCCGGCAGAATACCAGGGACCGCTCATGAGCAATCTCATCGAGATTCGCAAGAGCATCTTTACTTCTGATTGCTGGCGCTCGTTCTGGGTCATCGTCATCGGTTCAGCCTTCCTGCTGCTTTACAAGATGAAGAAGTTGGGTGCTGAGTATATGATTGCCGGCATCGCCGTACTCTGTCTCGTAGATATGTGGATGGTGAACAAGCGTTATCTCTACGATGATATGTTCGTAGATAAGAACGTGCGCGATACTCCTCAGCAGATGACGGAGACCGATAAGATTATCTGCCGCGACAAGGCGCTCGATTACCGTGTGCTCAATCTCGCTTCCAATACCTTCAATGAGAACGAGACCTCTTATTACCACAAGAGCATCGGCGGTTATCATCCTGCCAAGCTCCGTCGCTATCAGGAGATGATTGATGCACATATCGCTCCTGAGATGCAGAAGACGATGAAGGCTGTGGCTGAGGCAGGTGGTGATATGACCAAGGTGAATGGCGACAGTATTTTCCCTGTATTGAACATGCTCAATACCAAATACTTCATCCTGCCTTTGCAGGGCGGTCAGACGGTTCCAGTACAGAATCCATACGCCTACGGCAATGCCTGGTTCGTGGATGAGGTGCAGTATGTCAACAATGCCAATGAGGAGATTGATGGCGTGGGCAAGGTCAACCTCCGTCATGTGGCGGTGGCTGATGCCAAGTTCAAGGAGCAGCTGGCTCAGAGCGTGAAGCAGGATGATACTTCGGTGGTGAAGATGATCCAGTATAAGCCAAACAACCTCACCTACGAGGTGAAGTCGAGTAAGGGTGGCGTCATCGTCTTCTCAGAGATTTACTATCCTGGATGGACTGCTACCGTAGATGATCAGCCTGTAGAACTGGGACGTGTGGATTATATCCTCCGTGCCATCAACGTGAAGCCGGGCAACCACAAGGTGGTACTCGATTTCCATCCTCAGTCGCTCAAGAATACTGAGATGGTAGCTTATATCGGCTATGGTGTTCTTGTACTCCTTATTATAATAGGTATAGGAGTGGAAATCAAGAAGCGCAAGAAGACTGCTGAGGCAGCGAAGGAATAAAATAGAGGTCGTAAAGGAATAAAGACGAAAAGACAGATGCTGTTTCGAACAGAAATTGATATTCCGAAGGCCGACTTCGAGATACAGCCGGCAGAGCAGATGCTCTTCGTGGGCAGTTGCTTTGCCGACAATCTGGGTCGCCGATTCGTGGAGAATCGCTTCCGTGCCACGGTGAATCCCTTCGGTGTGATGTATAATCCGGCAAGCATTCTCCATACGGTAGAGAAATGCGCCGGGGTGCATCCTCGTGTGGCAGTCTTTACGTTGGGTACGAATCACGTGTATATTCTGAAGGAAACGGGCGAGATTGTGGATAACTGCCAGAAGCGCCCCCAGCGCCTTTTCGAGGAAAGGGAACTGAGTGTAGAGGAATGTGCTGCGTATCTGCAAAAGGCGATTGATTTGCTGAAACAACGAGGTTTGAAAGATGAAACATCGGAAGATGAAGCTTTCGATACCGGCTTGAAGGTAATCATAACCGTAAGCCCCATCCGTTATGCCAAATACGGCTATCATGGAAGTCAGCTTTCGAAGGCTACGCTTCAGTTGGCTGCAGACCGCTTGGTGAAGGCGAATCCTGGTGTGTCGAGCTATTTTCCAGCTTACGAAATCATGAACGATGAACTTCGTGATTACCGTTTCTACAAGGAAGATATGCTGCACCCGAGCGATCAGGCAGTAGAATATATCTGGGAGAAATTCCGGGAAACCTATTTCGGCAAGGCTGCCGAGCTGTTCCTGGAAGACTGGCGTCCCATCCGGGAAGCCCTCGGACACAAGCCCTTCAACCCCGATAGCGAGGAACATCAGAAGTTCATCGCCAGAACGGAAGAAAGGAAAAGATGGTTCGAGAAAAAGTATGGATTAGTGGCGGGCTGAAAGCCCAAAAGCATAATATAGAACATTTAAAGTATTAAGACAATGACATATACTATTGAAAAGGTAACCACACTGATAGGTGCGCGTCGCTATGGAGACAATGATACCAACATCGGTTTTATCCTGACCGATAGTCGTTCTCTTTGTTTCCCAGAGGAAACTCTGTTTTTTGCACTCAAGTCTGAGCGCAATGATGGTCATAACTACATCCCTGAACTGTATCGTAGAGGTGTGAAAAACTTTGTGGTAACTGATGTCCCTAAAGGCTATGCTTCTGATTATCCGGAGGCTAACTTCCTGAAGGTGGTCAATACGTTGGAGGCTCTTCAGCGTCTGGCTGAACGCCATCGTGATGAATTCAATATCCCTATCGTGGGTATTACGGGTTCCAACGGCAAGACGATGGTCAAGGAGTGGCTCTATCAGCTGCTCTCGCCAAGCATGTTCGTTACCCGCAGCCCTCGCAGTTACAATTCCCAGATAGGTGTGCCATTGTCTGTCTGGCTGATGAACGAGCAGACCCAGGTAGGTGTCTTCGAGGCGGGTATCAGTCAGCCTGGCGAGATGCTTGCCCTCCGTGACATCATCCAGCCTACCATCGCCGTTCTTACCAATGTGGGTTCAGCCCATCAGGAGAACTTCTCTTCCCTGGAGGAGAAGTGCCGTGAGAAGCTCATCCTCTTCCATGATGCTGAAACCGTGGTTTATGATGGCGATGATGAGGTGATTACCAAGGTGGTGGCTGAATATCCTGATTATAAAGGCGAAAAACTCTTCTGGTCGCTCCAGAACCCTGAGGCTCCTTTCTATGTCAAGAAGATTGAGAAGCAGCAGAGCGTGAGCGTCATCACCTATATATATAAAGGTGTAGAAGATAGCTTCTCCATTCCTTTCATCGATGATGCTTCCATCCAGAACTCCATCATCTGTGCTGCTGTCGCTTCCAAGATCGGACTCTCTGCCGAGGATATCGACAAGCGTATGGCACAGCTCGAACCGGTTGCGATGCGACTGGAGGTAAAGGTGGGGCAGCATGGCTGTACACTCATCAACGACAGTTACAACAGCGATATCAACTCACTCGACATCGCTCTCGACTTCATGAACCGCCGTCCTGATCATCGTGGTCGTCGCCATACTTTGATCTTGAGTGATATCTATCAGAGCGGTCAGACTCCCGAGGCGCTATATAAAGAGGTGAGCGATCTTGCCCGCAAGCGTGGCGTAGTGAAGTTCATCGGTATCGGTCCGGAACTCTGCAAACAGCATGATACGATTCAGATTTCAGAAAAGTTCTTCTTCCCGAATGTGGAGGAGTTTATCAATAGCGAGGTCTTTGCCTCCCTCCGCGATGAGGTCATCCTCTTGAAGGGTGCCCGCCAGTTTGGTTTCGATCAGCTTACCGAACTGCTGGTGCAGAAGGTGCATGAAACCACCCTCGAGGTCAACCTGAATGCGGTGGTTGCCAACCTCAACTACTACCGTGCCTTCATGAAGCCGGAAACCAAACTGGTCTGCATGATCAAGGCGGATGGCTATGGCGCTGGAGCGGTAGAGATTGCCAAGACCCTGCAGGATCATCGTGTAGATTATCTGGCTGTGGCTGTTGCCGATGAGGGTGTCACCCTTCGCAAGAACGGTATCACCAGCAACATCATGATCATGAACCCGGAAATGACAGCCTTCAAGACCATGTTCGATTACGACCTGGAGCCTGAGGTATATTCTTTCCGATTGCTCGATGCGCTCATCAAGGCTGCAGAGAAGGAGGGTGTTACAGGATTCCCTGTTCACATCAAGCTCGATACCGGTATGCATCGCATGGGCTTCGATCCTGAAAACGATATGGAGGAGCTTATCGGTAAGCTGAAGCATCAGAATGCCATCATCCCTCGTTCTGTCTTCTCTCACTTCGTGGGAAGCGATGACGATAGTTTCGATGACTTCTCTGCCCATCAGTTTGAACTCTTCGATAAGGGAAGCCGACAGTTGCAGGCTGCCTTCGACCATAAGATCCTGCGCCATATCTGCAATTCGGCAGGTATCGAGCACTTCCCGGAGCGCCAGTTGGATATGTGCCGCCTGGGTCTCGGACTCTATGGCATCAACTCCCGCAACAACAAGACCATCAACTGCGTGAGCACCCTGAAGACTACCATTCTCCAGATGCACAACGTGAAGGCGGGCGATAGTGTGGGCTACAGTCGCAAGACCATCCTCGATAAGGACAGTGTCATCGCTGCCATTCCTATCGGATATGCTGATGGCTTGAACCGCCGTCTCGGCAATCGCCATGCCTACTGTCTGGTCAATGGTAAGAAGGCAGATTATGTAGGCAACATCTGTATGGATGTGGCGATGATTGATGTCACCGGCATCAACTGTAAGGAAGGTGATAGCGTGGAAATCTTCGGCGAGCATCTTCCTGTTCAGGTGTTGAGTGATATTCTGGAGACAATTCCTTACGAAGTGCTGACCACCATCAGCAACCGAGTGAAGAGGGTTTATTACCAGGATTAAGCGTGAAAAGAAGCGTTGCTGGCGACAATAAATCGTGCAAAAACGTATAAAAAACGATAAATCCCATCCGAAAAGTTCGGATGGGATTCTTTTTTACGTAATTTTTTCCATTAAAACGTATTGAATATGAATAAAAAAGTGTATCTTTGCAACCAACAAATCATCTAAAAACTAAGGCAAATGAGTCCTATTTCAACGAGTAAAATGTCCAACTTCCGTTGGGTAATCTGTGCGTTGCTTTTCATTGCTACCACAGTCAATTACATGGACCGTCAGGTTCTGTCATTAACATGGAAAGACTTCATCGCTCCAGAATTCCACTGGACTGATGACGACTATGGTACGATTACCGGTCTTTTCTCAATCTTCTATGCCATCGCCAACCTCTTTGCAGGTAAGTTCGTGGATTGGATGGGTACCAAGAAGGGTTATCTCATCGCCATCTTCGTATGGTCAACCGGTGCTGTGATGCACGCAGGTTGCGGTTGGGTAGCTATGCAGATCGAGGGTTACGATTCTATCGAGGCACTCCGCCTGGTACAGGCTGGCAGTGATGCAGCTGTAGCTATTGCCACCATCAGTGTATGGTTGTTCCTCTCTTGCCGCTTGATTCTTGCTGTGGGTGAGGCTGGTAACTTCCCTGCAGCCATCAAGGTAACCGCTGAGTATTTCCCAAAGAAAGACCGTGCTTTCTCTACAGCTATCTTCAACAGTGGTGCATCTGTTGGTGCCTTGGCAGCTCCAGCTACCATTCCATTGCTGGCTCGCTGCATGGGCTGGGAGTGGGCTTTCTTCATCATCGGTGTGCTCGGTTATGTATGGATGGGTCTCTGGGTGTGGCTTTATGAGAAGCCTTCTCAGAGCAAGCATGTAAACAAGGCTGAGCTTACTTACATTGAGCAGGATGAAGATATGGAGAAGGTTGAGGCTGAGAAAGCTGAGACTGTAGAGGCTTCTGAGGAGAAGACAATCGGCTTCCTCAAGTGTTTCAGCTATCGCCAGACCTGGTCGTTCATCGTGGGTAAGTTGATGACCGATGGTGTATGGTGGTTCTTCCTCTTCTGGGCTCCTGCTTACTTCTCTGATCAGTATGGTTACTCTTCAGACTCTGGTATGGGTATCGCCCTCATTTTCACTCTTTATGCGATTGTTACGGTATTGAGTATTGGTGGCGGTTATTTGCCAACCTATTTTGTAGATAAGAAGGGGATGAATCCATATATCGGTAGAATGCGTGCGATGTTGATCTTCGCTTGCTTCCCATTGCTCGGTCTGATAGCTCAGCCTATGGGTGAGTACAGTGCATGGTGGCCAGCTGTCATCATCGGTTTGCTCGGTGCTGGTCATCAGGCTTGGTCTGCCAACCTCTATTCTACCATCGGTGATATGTTCCCTAAGTCAACTGTGGCTACCATCACTGGTATCGGTACCATGGCGGGTGGTATCGGTTCTTTCCTCATCAACAAGGGTTCCGGTATGCTCTTCACCTACGCAGAGGGGCAGGGTTCTGCCTTCACCTTCATGGGCTTCGATGGCAAGCCAGGTGCTTATATGATTGTATTCTGCATCTGCAGCGTGGCTTACCTCGTAGGCTGGTGTAGCATGAAGGCATTGGTGCCTAAGTACAAGCCAATCGTCGTTGAGTAGTTTTTGCCCCTAAAATACGCAAGAATAAATAAATTGGTTTAAAATATTTGCACGTATGATTTTTTTTTGTAACTTTGCACAAAACTTAGTATATTACTTAAACTTAAAAAATAATGAAGAAAGCAGTTGTGGTTATAGCTTTACTCAGCCAGGCTCTGGGCTTGACTTATGCCGACGATCAGACCGGGACAAGGGGTATCGGACAGTATCCGGGACGCCCGTCTCAGTTTACGGCTCCTCAAATGATGAAAGATGATACCTATAGGAACATTGCCTTGAACCGTATGGTATATACTTCCTCGAATGCCGATTTCAATCTTACAGGTCATCTGGTAACAGATGGTATCATCACCAGCAAGGCTCCTTCCTTCCTAAGTGTAAGAACGAATGAAGGCGAGTTGTCCAACCGTGACAAGGAGAAGATGATTGATGGCAACACGGTCACCAGTCAGTATATCAAGGGCGAGAAGGCTTTTGCTGAGTTCAATTGGGAAGCCATGAAGGTAAACCTCAGAAACCTGAAGTTTACAGGTGAATTGGCTTACTATCAGGACAAGGCTACTCAGGGGTATGTGATTCGTGTGATGGGGTCACACAATGGTCAGAAATGGGAGGTGCTGGGAGAAGAGAAAGGCACCGGACTTCCTGGCGAGGCTACCAAACAGCAGGTAAGTTCCGACCCAAACAAGTTCCAGGATGTGGTGCGCCTGCCGCTCCGCAAGCTGAATGTTTCCATTCCTTTGAAGAAACCGGGCAACTACGAGCACGTACGCATCGAATTTACTATGCCGGGTGCAGCGTGGTGGCGCGTCAAACTCATCGATAATACCACTTCCTGGCGTCCATCCATGCACTTCTCCAGTGTATGGAAGTCAGAATTGGCAAAGAATGATCAGTGGCTCTATGTAGATCTGGGTACTGTGGCTGATTTCGATCAGGTGAATCTCTTCTGGGTCAACAAGGCTCGCCAGGGCAAGATTCAGGTTTCCAGCGATGCCAGAAACTGGAGTGATATTGCTACCCTGGGTCAGCAGAAGCAGAAGGGCTTGACCGAGAAGGTGGCTTGCAAGGGGCATGGCAGATATGTGAGATTGCTGCTTACCCAGCCGGATGCTTCCGGTCGCTATGCCTTGTCTGAGATGCAGGTGATGGGTAAGGGTGGCTTGCGTGCCGAGGCAGCCAACACTTTGGCTTCTAAGGATGGCAAGCAGATGCTCAACCAGTGGCAGCTGCGCCGTGAGGGAAGTGATGCCTGGATTCAGGCTACCGTTCCTGGAACCGTGCTTACCAGCTATATGAATATCGGTGCGGTGCCTGATAACCGCTACGATGATAATATGCGACAGATTTCCGAGTCGTTCTTCAACTCTGATTTCTGGTATCGTACTACCATCAACCATCAGCCATCAGCCAACAAGAACCAGCATACCTATCTCAACTTCGATGGTATCAATTGGAAGGCGGATATCCTCCTCAATGGTGAGAAGATTGGCAGGATCGACGGTGCCTTTATCCGCTCTCGTATCGACGTGACCAAGAAGTTGAAGACGGGTACCAACAAGCTCGAGGTGCATGTCATCAAGAATGCCCACTTCGGCGTGGTGAAACAGAAGAATCTCCAGAATACCGACCTCAATGGTGGTGAGTTGGGTGCTGATAACCCAACCTTCCACGCATCTATCGGCTGGGACTGGATTACCAATACCCCAGGTCGTGAAATCGGTATCTGGAATGATGTCTATCTCACCCACGATAACGGTGTGAGCGTTTCCGATCCGCTGGTAACATCTACTTTGAATCTGCCGGATACATTGGCAACCATGACTCCATCTGTCTTCCTGAAGAATGCAGATGCCGTGGCTAAGACTGTGAAGCTTTCCGGTTTTATCGGCAAGATCCAGTTCGAGCAGGAAGTTAGCCTGCAGCCAAACGAGAAGCGTGAGGTGGCTTTCGCTCCTGCTGATTATCCTCAGCTCAAGAACCAGCGCATGAATCTCTGGTGGCCTAACGGCTATGGTTCTCCTTATTTATATGATGCCGGTTTCAAGGTGTCAGACAAGGCTTCAGGCGAGGTAATCTCTGAGGTCAACTATAAGGCGGGTATCCGCCAGATGAGCTATGCCGACCTGGATACCCAGACCAAGATCTACATCAATGGCAAGCGATTGAATCCATTGGGTGGTAACTGGGGATTCTCCGAGACCAACCTCAACTACCGTGGACGTGAATACGATGCTGCCGTTCGCTACCATAAGGAGATGAACTACAATATGATTCGCGACTGGGTGGGTCAGATTGGTGATGAGGAGCTGTATGAGGCATGCGATAAGTATGGTATCATGATCTGGCAGGACTTCTGGTTGGCTAACCCATGGGACGGACCGGATCCTGATGACGACAAGATGTTCCTCGAGAACTCTGCCGATTACATCTCCCGCATCCGCAGCCATGCTTGTATCGGTATCTATTGCGGTAGAAACGAGGGTTTCCCTCCTGCATCCATCGACAAGGTGCTGAGAGAGCAGGTCAAGGATATCCATCCACAGTTGGGCTATATTCCTAGCTCAGCCGACCTCGGTGTCAGCGGCCATGGTCCTTATCAGATGAAGTCACCATCTTTCTACTTCGCTAACCAGAGCCATAAGCTGCATTCAGAGCGTGGTATGCCGAATGTGCCTACCTTCGAGTCTCTGAGCAGAATGATGGAACCGGAGCATCTGTGGCCACAGAGCGATGCTTGGGGACAGCATGACTATACATTGAAGGGCGCCCAGGGTGGTGAGTCTTTCAACAACATCATGGAGAAACGTTATGGCAAGCCTCAGAGTGCTGAGCAGTTTACCAAGTGGGCACAGTGGCTCAACTATGATGGCTACCGTGCGATGTACGAGTCTTCTCAGCAGGACCGTCTTGGTCTGCTCATCTGGATGAGTCATGCCTGCTGGCCAAGTATGGTATGGTGTACCTACGATTATTACTTCGAGCCAACTGCAGCATACTTTGGTGTGAAGAAGGCTTGCGAACCATTGCATATCCAGTACAACCCAGTGAAGAAGGTTGCCGAGGTGGTCAACTTCGCCGGTGGTGCCAAGGATGGCTTGGTTGCCAAGGCTCAGGTCTTTGATATGTACGGAAAGTTGATCAAGGAGGAGAGCAAGGAAGTGAATGTGGCGGAAGACCAGACCCTCGATGCCGTTAGCGTAAGCGAGCCGGATGAGGAGGTTTACTACATCAAGTTGACTCTGGAGCAGAACAACCAGGTGGTTTCAGACAACTTCTATGTGATGGGTAAGGAAGAGGATAATCTCCAGGCACTCTCTAAGTTGCCAAAGGCAGATGTTGCTGTCAGCGGAAAGCGTTTCGTTCAGCAGGGCGAAGAGTGGGTTGGCGAGGTAGAGATCCGCAATACCGGCAATGTACCTGCCCTCTTGGTTCGCCTGAACCTGAAGGGTGGAGATGGTGAGCAGATCCTCCCTGTTATCTACAGCGATAACTATTTCTGTCTGATGCCGAACGAGTGCAAGACTATCAAGGTATCTTATCGTGATGAGGATGGCAGAAATCAGGCTCCTTACGTAGAGATTACAGGTTTCAATAAGTAAAACTGAAAGTAAAATAAAAAAGCGCATCAGCGAGATTAACTTGCTGATGCGCTATTTTTTTGCAGTAAGACATTTGTCTTAACTCCTTTGACTCCTTTAACTTCCGAACTAAAGGAATCCCTGCTGCTTGAGGGCATCGAGGAATCCGATGCTCATGGCTTCGCAATCCTTCTTGGTATATCGGATATCGGTGAAAACCTGGGCTAATGTTTCTACGTTGTTGATGCGTACAAACTCCTGGTTCTCTTCCAGTGCTTCCTTCTCGGCATAGAAGTCATCAATCTTTTCTGGGGTATAATCCTCGAAATGCTCGTTGTGGATGATGCTTCTCAATGGCAGACGGTCGTTCTGGGCAGGCTGCTCATCCGGCCATCCGATGGTAAGGGTAGCCACAGGCATTACCAGCTTCGGCAACTTCAGGGTGTCGATGATCATTTTCGGCATATACACCGTGGTGCCCAGGAAGCAGGTTCCCAGACCCGCCTCTTCTGCCAGATTGGTAAAAGTCTGCGTGAAGAGCAGGGCATCGGTAGCCGCATTCATAAACGAGAGAATGTTGTCGTATCCCGGGGTTCCCTTGCGGTTTTCTGCCCAGAGGGTGGTGCGGCGGTAGTCGGCGCAGATGGTGAGTACCACAGGAGCGCCTGTCACCATCGGCTGGTTGAAGTGGGCAGGTGCCAAAGCCTTCTTTCCCTCTTCGCTGCGGGTTACCACTACGCTGTAGAGCTGCAGGTTTCCCATGGTAGGAGTACGCATCGCCTCTTCCAGCAATCTGTTCAAAAGTTCTTCTGTTACCTCTCTGTCTGCATATTTGCGAATCGAGGTTCTTTTCTTGATTGATTCCATATCTTGTTTCTTTTTCTAATATCTTATGCAAAGATAATGCAAGTTTCCCAAAAAGAACACGGTTCTTTTACATTTTTTGCTTCATAATGAGCTTTTCGTGCGTTTTTTGATGAAATATCTGCTCAAACGTTTCATATTTTAGAAATATTGTTTTAATTTTGCAGCTAATTATTAAACGTTTAATATGGAATATACTGAAAATATGACTTTCGAAGAGGCGAGCCACGCCTTGATGAAAGATTTGAAGACCCGATTGGCTGAGCTGCACGGGCATTTCGATGCTCAGAATGTCGATTGGCATAAGCTCCATCTTCCATTGGCGAAACTTGTTTCCGAAGAAACGCAGAAATCAATCGGCAGCCCGGAAGTGGTAGAGGTTCGACCTAAGGAATTGGAGTGCGATGTGGTAAGATACCAGAACAATAAGGAGAGATGGGTGGCTTTGGTCGGATTGCTCAATGGTCATCCCTACGAGATATTCACCGGTTTGCAGGATGAGGATGAAGGCATCATGCTCCCCAAGTCTGTCACCAAGGGCAAAATCATCAAGACGGTTCTCCCGGAGGGCCAGAAAAGATACGATTTCCAGTTTGTCAACAAGCGCGGCTACAAAATTACCGTCGAAGGATTGAGCGAGAAGTTCAATCCCGAGTATTGGAACTATGCCAAGCTCATATCCGGCGTTCTGCGCTATCGTATGCCGGTTGCCCACGTCATCAAGCTGGTCAATCAGCTTCAGCTCACCTCCGAAACCCTCAACACCTGGCGGGTAGGCGTGGAAAGAGCCTTGAAAAAGTATCTCTCCGAAGAAAACGAAATAGAAAACAAGGAAAATGGAATAGACAATAAGGAGACTGAAGATGAAATTGATGAGCAGTAAGATATACCTCAGGAATGTGCGTTTCCACGCTTTTCATGGCGTATTGCCGCAGGAGGGAATCGTAGGCAACGATTATCTTGTCAACCTGGTGCTGGATTATGACTTCTCTTCTGCCATGAAGACCGATGATCTTCAGGGAACCCTCAATTATGCCGAGGTCTATCAGAAGGTAAGAGAAGAAATGGCGGTGCCCAGCAAGCTCCTGGAGCATGTGGCAGGCAGAATCGCCCATAGGCTCTTTTCCGATTTCCCGGAAATCCAGAAACTCCAGCTCTCTATCACCAAGGTGAATCCACCGATGGGTGCCGATAGCGACGGCGCAGGGGTAGAGGTTGTATTAACAAATGATAAAACTTATAGTTAGAATTAGGTTTTCTGATAATAAAGTAGTAATTTTGCAAAATCATCAGAAAGTATGTGTAAGAAAGTAACACTGATATGGGCTTTGATGTGCATGTTTGTAATGACATCGTTAGCTGCCAATAAGCGATTCACGCTGGTCATCGACCCTGGTCATGGTGGCCATGATGCCGGAGCACTCGGAGCCATATCCAAGGAAAAGAATATCAATCTTGCCGTTGCCTTGCGCTTCGGTAAGTATGTGGAGCAGAATCTCCCGGAGGTAAGAGTCATCTATACCCGCACGAAGGATGTCTTCATCCCGCTCAATGAGCGTGCGAATATCGCCAACCGTGCCAATGCCGATCTCTTTATCTCCGTGCATACCAATGCCTTGCCGGCAGGAAAGGTGGCTCGTGGCTTCGAAATCTATACTCTCGGTATGCACCGTGCCAAGGATAATCTCGATGTGGCGATGCGGGAAAACTCCGTCATCTCGATGGAGAAGGACTATCAGCAGAGATATCAGGGCTTCGATCCCCGCTCTTCTGAGAGCTATATCATCTTCGAGTTCATCCAGGGCAAGAACATGGAGCGCAGCGTAGATCTGGCACGAATGATTCAGCGAGGTGTCTGCGATGGTGCCAACCGTCCCGACAAGGGCGTGCATCAGGCGGGATTCCTGGTCTTGAGAGAGACTTCCATGCCGGGCTGCCTCATTGAGTTGGGATTCATCACCACTCCTGATGAAGAGCGCCTGCTCAACAATGACAGCAGAGTGGATGATATCGCCCGTGGCATCTACGAGGCTTTCGCAAAATACAAGAATAAGTACGACAGATCGGTTTCCATTCCTTATCGTGCCAAGGATTCCGAAGACGTGAATCTGCCGAAGATTGTTCCTGATCAGGAACCTGCGCCTAAGACTCGTGCCGTAACGAGGGTAGAGCATCCGAAGCGTGAAGAGGCAACGCCTGAACAGCCAAAGCGGGTGGAGAAGAAAGTGAAAAAGCCTGAGCCAAAGCGGGAGGTGAAGAAGCAGGAACCGAAGAAGGAGGTGAAGAAGGCTGAGATAGCCGATGCGCCGGTCTTCAAGCTTCAGATTTTCGTAGGTAGTAGAAACCTTCGCAAGGGAGATGCTCATTTCAAGGGCGAAACCGATTACGATAGTTTCCAGGAAGGCAATCTGGTGAAATACACCCTGGGTGCATCCACCAATTACAACGAAATCTATCGCCTGCGCAAGGAAAAGCTGGATAAGTTTCCGGAGGCTTTCATCATCGCCTTCAAGAACGGACAGAAATATGACGTGAACCAGGCTATCCGGGAGTTCAAGCAGAACCGCAACCGGTAGCTCCCTTTTTCGGGCAGCCTGTGATTCGCTCTATATAAATAGGTATAATAAAAAGAACAAAAATAGATAAATATGAAACTGACAAAGGAAATTAGGATAGCGTTGGTCGCTATTGTAGGTATCTTGGTGATGTACTTCGGAGTCAACTTTCTGAAAGGCATCAACTTGTTCTCTACCAATAACACCTACTATATGACGTTTGATGACATCCAGGGGATGGGTGCTTCTACCCCTATCTATGCCGATGGTTACAAGGTGGGTACCGTGGATCAGCTGGATTTCGACTATTCAGGAAAGGGTCCCATCAAGGTCAAGGTGGATATCAATAAGGATCTGAGAATCCCTGCGGGTAGTACCGCAGAGATTTCTAAGGATATCATGGGCAATCTCCAGGTTAGTCTCCTGCTTGCCAACAATCCTCGCGAGCGTATCGAACCGGGCGGCATCATCCCTGGTATGGTGAATTCCGGTATGATGGGCAAGGCTGCTGAAATGATTCCGGTAGTCGAGAAGATGCTGCCTAAGCTGGATTCCATCCTCACCAGTGTCAATGCACTTCTGGCTGATCCTGCCCTGGCTGCTTCCCTCCACAATGTGGAGACCATCACCAGCAACCTCACCGTTTCCACCCGTGAGCTGAATACCCTGATGGCTGGATTGAACAGGCAGGTTCCAGGTATGATGAAGAAGGCGAATGGCGTTCTCGACAATACCAACCGACTCACCTCTAATCTGGCGAGCCTCGATGTGCAGGGCACACTCGACCGTGTGAATGCCACCCTCGATGGTGCACAGAAGTTCACCGAGCAGTTGAACAGCGGAAAGGGTAGCCTCGGTCTCCTCATGAACGATACCCGCCTCTATGAGAATCTGAACTCAACCATGTCGCATGCCGACTCTCTGGTCATCGATCTCAAGGCGCATCCAAAGCGCTATGTTCACTTCTCAGTTTTTGGAAAGAAAGACAAGTAGAGACTCGGATATGCCGTTTTGAAGGCTTCTTTGAGGAAAATGCCAAAATAAATTTTGTCTAAATAATAAAGGCAATGTTTCACGCCCCGGAATAGCTACAGAACTTGTTGTTTTTTAGCTATTTCGGGGTGTTTCGAAATTGTTTCACTGCCCCTAAAACGCAATTGTGGATAACTTTCTTAGTTGCTTGATTATGAGGTAGTTATCATGGGAGTCTTAAAATATTATAAATAGCCCGATTTGCTACTTTGGGCTTTTTTTTGTAATTTTGCAGTCGATTTACACCAGGTGGTGCAATCTGATGTAGTGTTAAGGTAAAAAATCAATTAAATAAGAAGTAAATAGTGTCAATGTTAGCAAGTCCAAAAGCGCTTTGGGACAATAGTCTTTTGCTTATAAAGGATAATGTGTCAGAGCAGCAATATAATACATGGTTTCGACCGATAGTCTTTGAGTCGTACAAGCCTTCGACCAAGACTCTGTTGGTTCAAGTTCCAAGTCCATTTGTATATGAATACTTGGAACAGAACTATGTTGGCTTGTTGAGCAAGGTCCTTCATCGCAATTTCGGCGATGGCATCCGGCTCACTTATCGTGTGGTAACGGATAAGGAACACAGGTTGACCCAGGATGTGGAAGCTGATCCGGCTGATATTGATGAGGCTGAGCGCAGGAGATTGGCACAGCAGCCACAGACACAGGCTAACCCGGCAGAACCACAGCAGCTTGAAGACATTGATACCCAACTTGATCCGAAACTCACCTTCAATAATTATATGGAGGGTGACAGCAACAAGCTGCCACGTTCGGTGGGATTGTCTATCGCTGAGCATCCGAATACCACGCAGTTCAACCCGATGTTCATCTATGGTCCTTCTGGTAGCGGAAAGACTCACCTGGTGAATGCTATTGGTCTGAAAACCAAGCAGATGTATCCGCAGAAGCGTGTGCTTTATGTCAGTGCCCGCCTCTTCCAGACCCAATATACCGATGCGGTGCTGCATAATGCGAGCAATGATTTCATCAATTTCTACCAGTCTATCGATGTGCTCATCGTGGATGATGTGCAGGATTGGGCAGGCAAGGCGAAGACCTTGAATACCTTCTTCCACATCTTCAATCACCTCTTCCGTAACGGAAAGCGTATCATTCTGGCGAGCGATCGACCTCCGGTAGAACTCAAGGATATGCCAGACCGACTCATCACCCGTTTCTCTTGTGGACTGGTGGCGGAGTTGGAGAAGCCGAATGTGGAACTCTGCATCGATATCGTGAGCAACAAGGTGCGCAAGGATGGACTGAAGATTCCGAAGGATGTGGTTTCCTTCATCGCACAGACCTGCAACGGCAGTGTGCGTGATCTCCAGGGTGCCATCAATGGCTTGCTGGCTTACAGTATCGTATATAACAGCAGCATCGATATCCGACTGGCTGAGCGTGTCATCAAGCGTGCCGTCAAGGTTGAGGAGAGCAACAAGGTGCTCACCCTCGATGAAATCGTGGAGGCGGTCTGCAATCATTACAAGGTAACGGTGGCTGCAGTCAACAGTAAGAGCCGCAAGCGTGAGTACGTGGAGGCGCGTCAGGTGGCGATGTTCATGGCTCAGAAACTCATCAAGATGCCTGCTTCCAGAGTGGGCAAACTCATTGGTAATCGCGATCATAGCACGGTTATCCACAGTTGCGCCAAGGTAGAGGAGCGACTGAAGATTGATGCCGAGTTCTTCGATGAACTCTCTAGCATCGAGAATGGATTGAGAGTGAAGAGATAATTAACATAGAAATGATAATTAACATAGATAAGCACGGAACCTTGGTATAGTGGTTCTCGTTTATATAAATGAAACAAAAGGAAGTCGGGCAAGTTTGTATTTGTCTTGGCTTCCTTTTTCCGTTTTTATCAGCCTATACGCAAATTTTGCATAAGTTTTCTGCCTTTTTTACATCTTCTATCTTTCTTTTTTGTATATTTGCAGTTGGATTATGTTTTACCCAAATTACTGTAGATATGGTTATGAAGATTTCACGTATTTGCATTTGGATCCTCATGCTGGGGACTCTCATGGTATTCTCTTCTTGTGCGAATGAGCATCCTAAGGAGCAGCTCGACGGGAATGCCATGTATGGTTCTGCGTCTGAAATCTACAACCATACCGTATCTTCTCTCTATCAGGACATAGACTTTGTAGAGCATAGCGAGGAGGAAGACTCGCTCTATGCTGTGTGGAGTCATCTCTATCAGGTGATAGGAAAGGCGAATCAGTCGCTTGATATCATCGATTACAAGTCGGATTTGCTCTCTGTGAATCAAAAAGACCAGTTTAAGGCAGAGGTGCGTGCCATCAGAGCTATGATGTATTACGAGGCGATGGAGCTTTTTGGCAGGATTCCCGTGATTCTGTCTTCTGGCGAGGCGGCCATCTATGAGGCGGCTTCGGGCATTGCCGTGGCTTCGCTTACCGATGTCAACCTCTGTGCGCAAAGCGAAAGGAGCGAGGTGTTCCGCTTTATCTTCAGTGAGTTGCAGCAGGCGCTGCCTTATCTTCCGAATGAGCATAGCGCCAATGCTGGAGTGTATGAGGGAAGAATCACGCAACCGGTAATCAACTTCCTGTTGGCAAAGTTGGCTTTCAATGCTGAAATCTATACGTTTGATGATTGGACCAGAGGATATAAGAAACGTCCTAAAGGTAAGAAAATCCACTTTGTGGTTCAGACGGCCGATGGTGCTTCTCTGCTCAATGGTGGAACGGCTGGTGAGAATCGCAGCAAGGAATTGAATGCCTGGGAAACCTGTATCTTCTATTGTGATAAATTGGCCGCAGAAGGGTATGGTTTGGAGGAGAATGAGATATTCGATAGTTCCACTTATGCAAGGTTGCTTCGTGAGAATGGCGGTTCCCATCTGGTAGAAACGGAGCATCTCAAGCCGCTCTTCCGTTTCTGTTATCCCGAGGTATTGTTGATGAAGGAGAAGGCAAAGGTCTGCAAGGGTGATGATTCCAGTATTCTTTTCCCGATTCCTCAGAAATGCCTCGACCTGAATCCCAAGCTCGTGCAGAATAAGGGGTATGAAAAGAAATGAAAGTTAAGAGGGTGTGTCATAAGCCACATCCCATACGCCCTGAACCAACGGTCACCGGCCGAAGGGAAAGGTAAAGGGCAGAAGCTCCTAGCCCAGGGCAATCGCCCTGGGTATTTATGGATGCAAGCCTGTCGCCCTGTAAGGGCAAAAGCTTTTAAATTATAACTGATAGAACTTCGTGAAAGCCTTCACGCAGTATTCGTGATCAATCACGCTGCCTGTTTCGCGGCAACTGTGCATGGCGAGGATGGCATTACCCATGTCCACGCCCTTCAATGGAATGGAAGAGGCGAGGATATTGCCCAAAGTGCTTCCGCCAGCCACATCACTGTGGTTCACGAAACGCTGACAAGGCACACCCGCTGCCTCACAGATATTCGCGAAGATGGCAGCAGATACCGCATCACTCGCATACTTCTGTGCCGCATTGAACTTGATGACCGGACCGCCCCCCAGCATCGGATGATTCGTTGGGTCAAACTTCTCGCTGTAGTTAGGATGCCAGGCATGCGCATTGTCCGCAGAAATCATGAAGGCACGCTCCACTGCCTGATAATACGCCTCCTCCGTTCCGCTCTGTGCAAGAGCGATGCGCTGCAGCATATAAGAGAGGAAAGGACTTCCTGCCCCCTGCTTGGTCTGCGAACCCGTCTCCTCATTGTCGAAGATGGCGAGAACACGAGTAGCATCTGAAGATGAAGTTGCATCTGCTGCAATCATCGCTTCTACGCCCGCCCAGCACATCGACAGGTCATCGAGTCTTCCCGAAGAGATAAACTCATCGTGCACACCGAAGGTGCAGGCAGGAGTGGCATCAGCCAGATAGAGGTCGAAGTCGAGGATATCCTCCTTCTGGATATTAAGTTCACCGGTAATCACGTTCATCAGCAGATTACCCTTCTCCAGTTCATCATTGATGATGCCGAGGATAGGGAGCACATCCTTTTGCCTGCTCAGCTTCACGCCATCGTTCACCTGACGGTTGAAGTGGATAGCGAGATTACTGATCTGCAGCAGAGGTCGCTGGATATGGATCAGGAGAGTCTTCGGATGCATCGCATCCTCGCCCTTTACGATCACTCTACCCGCCAGGGTGAGTGGACGGTCGAACCAGGTTGACATAATCGGACCGCCATAAACCTCGGTATTCAGTTTCACGATACCGCCCTCGCAAGTTATCTCAGCGTTAGGCTTGATGCGGAAGGTAGGAGAGTCGCAGTGAGCGCAGATCATGTGGAAGCCGGCATCAGCCAGCGCCTTCTTTCCGATTTGGAAAGCATAGATAGAAGAGTCGTTCTTGGTAACGAAGAACTTGTCACCAGCCACAACCTTGCCCAATGGCTCCTGAGGGTTCAATCGTCTGAACCCCTTCTTCTCCAATTCCTCAGAGATATTCTTCACAGCCAGGAAGTTCACTGGCGAAGCGTCTAAAAAGGATAATAATCTTTTGATCATAGTCTATATCTTTATTTTGTTTCAATTATTTCTGCAAAGATAATGCAAAATTTTCATTTAATCTCATATTTCTACCTGTTTTTTCCATAATAGTTAAATATCTACAAGAATCCCCCATGATGTTTGGTGTTATGTTTTGAAAGCATTAATTTTGCACATCATAATTTTGGCAGATATACAGAATCATTTAAAACAAAGATAAATGGAAATAGTAATAGGAATCGTTATAGGTCTTGCCATCGGATTCTTCGTCGGCAAGCTGATGGAAGCCAAAAAGGCGGGAGAGGAGAAAACGCAGCTCATTGCAAAGGCTCAGGTGCTGCAGGCTAACATCGAACAGAGTAATCTGCATCATGCTGCTGAGGTTCAATCATTGAAACAATCTTATACCTCAGAGATCCAGGGCTTGAAAGCCCAGATGGAGAACGAACGGCTGTTTGCCGAAAAGCTCCGTGCAGAAAGCAACCAGCAGTGGGCGCAGAAACTCGAAAGCCTGAAGCAGGAGATGCATCGCATGACCATCGAACAGCAGAAAGCTGCTGCCGAACAGCTCGCTGCCAAGCAGTCGGCACTCCAGGAAAACAACCGACTCCAGATGGATGAACTTCTGAAACCTATCAAGGAGCAGTTTGCCGATTTCAAGAAATCGGTAGAAGAGAGCAAGACCCAGAACGAGGTGAATAAGAAGGAGCTGCAGAGTACCTTCGAGGCTACGATGAAACTCTTCCAGCAGGAACAGCAGCAGGCAGTAACAAGTCTGAAGGAGCAGACCTCTAAGATCGGTTCCGATGCCGCCAACCTTACCAAGGCTTTGAAGGGCGACAGCAAGATGCAGGGCGACTGGGGCGAGATGGTATTGGAAACCATCCTGGAAAACAGTGGTTTGCGAAAGGACGAGGAGTTCTTTATCCAGGAGAACACCAAGGATGAGAACGGCAAAAACTTCCGTCCCGATGTCATCGTCCGCTTCCCGGAAGGCAGGAGCGTGGTGATAGATAGCAAGGTATCTCTCACCGCCTATACCGATGCCTTGGCGGCAGAGACCGATGAGGAGCGGGAGAGGTTGATGAAGTCGCATGCCCAGAGTGTGCGCAAGCACATCGATGAGTTAGCGGAGAAGGATTATTCGAAGTTAGTAGAAGATGCCATCGGTTTCGTCCTGATGTTCATACCTAACGAGACGAGTTATATCGCAGCGATGAAACAGCAGCCTGATTTGAGTCGCTATGCCTATCAGAAGAAGATTATCATCATATCTCCGAGCAATCTCCTGATGGCGTTGCAGCTGGCGTATAATCTCTGGCAGTATGACCGTCAGAACAAGAATGTGGAGAAAATCGTGAAGACGGCAGCCGATCTATATGATAAGGTTGCGACTTTTGAAGATACCTTTACAGGAATCGGCGAATTGATAACCCGCCTCTCCGGTACCTATGATAAGGCAAGAAAGCAGCTTTATGATGGTACCGGCAATGTAATGAGAAGGGTAGAGAGCCTGAAAAATCTGGGTGTAACTCCTAAAAAGCAAATCAAGGCATTAGAGGAGTAATTGATGTCCCCCAGATTTTTAATAAGCGTTTTTATCCGGGCAGATAATACTCTTGGCTGTCTGGAAGATAATACGGATGTCAAGCCAGAACGACCAGTTCTCGATATACCAGATGTCACGCTTGATGCGCTCCTCCATCTGCCAGAGCTCCTTCGTCTCACCACGGAACCCCGTTACCTGAGCCCAACCGGTAATACCAGGCTTCGAGAAGTGGCGAACCATATACTTATCAATTAGGGTGTCCAGTTCTATGTTCCACTTTCTGATATTACAATATAATTCCAAAGCTTTGATATTTAAAGTGTTACT
>NZ_JBBNGE010000110.1:0-2603 GCF_040095255.1 Segatella sinensis
ATTTGACGATAGCGCTGTATCGGTACCACGCGTAGCGGTGTAATCGGTACCATGCTATCACTGCAATCGGTACCGCTTGTATCGCTGCAAGCGGTACCAAGATTTCAGTTCTGCTTTTCAATTTGCAAAGGTAATCTATTTTTTCAATTTCTGGCGCATAGAATCGCCTTTTAACTCTATTTTACTTGCATTTGCCACCAAACGATCCATAATGGCATCTGCCAAGGTAGGATCACCTATGTAATCATACCATTTGGCAATGGGAAGCTGTGAGGCGATAATGACGGACTTTCTCTCGTATCTCTCTTCTAGGATTTGGAGCATTGCGAGTCTGGTCTTGTCATCCATTGGCTGCAACCCGAAGTCATCCCATATGAGCAAGTCATACTTTTCCAGATTGGTTATCATCTTCAGGTACGACCCATCCAGCTTGCTGAGTGCAACTTTCTCCACAAAGCTGTTCATATTGAGATAGAGAGTTCTGTAGCCTAGCATGCAAGCCTGTCTTCCAAGGGCACAGGCAAGGAAGGATTTTCCGCAGCCACACTTTCCTTGTATGAGCAAGTTCCCATGTCTGCGTATGAAGGCACAGTCGGCAATGGCGGCAAGGTCATCCTTGGTGAAGTTGCGGTCTGTTCCACAGATGACATCCTCTAAGAGTGCCGTATATCTAAGCTTGCTGATTTTTAGATACATGGCGGTCTTTCGATCTCGTCTGTCCTGCACCTCTGCATCCACCATCTTGGAGATGGCGACTTCCAGGGATGGGCGGTTCTGTACAGGAAGGCTGGTCATGGCCTCGAAGGAGGATGACATACCTCTGAGCTTCAACTCGTTGAGTTGTATGATGGTTTCTTGTAAGTTCATGTTACTATATATGTTTAAATGTTCATAAATGCCTCCGCGCCTCTCACATAGTCGTTCTGTGGCACATTTGAGACTGTTTCTTCCCCGTCAACTTGGTCAAGGTTCTTCTCCAACACATTGCGGATGGTCGTGTAGGTGATGGATGAACAACCTGCCAGACGCTTGCAGGCCTTCTCCAGACGCTCCTTGCCATACTTGCGCTTGAGAGACAGGACTCCTTGGCAGGACTTGTACGACTGCTCGACATGCTTCGTGCGATTGAGGATGGATTGGACTGCGGAAGTGGTGTTGCTGCCGACCAATGCTGCCTCCTCCAGAAAATAGGCGGCGTTATATCCCTGTCCGTGCTTGTAGGCAAGATGTTTGTCTGGCATATGCTCGTCAAGCGTGCTGTATCCAGATCCTTGGCGACGCTGATGGATGGCTATGCGAGAACTCCCGGAGTAAACCTCCACGGTATCTAAGTCCCACAGTACGCTCACCTTTTGCCCGACATACTGGTATGGCACGCTATAGTTGTGCTTGTCAACCATGACGTGATAGGTACCGGACAGTTTCACCTCTTTGCGATATCTGAAGCGGTATGGAGTCATGGGCAGTTTGCCCAACGTAGGTTGCTCTTCCGCCTCGAAGATGTCACGTCTGCTTCTCCCTGTCGTTCTGGACGGCTTTTCATTGAAGCCGTCCATCAACTCATAGATACGGGCATTCATACTCAATAGATTGTAAAACACCTCGTCATGTAGCAGAGCGTAGACGGCATTGTATGTCTTTTGAACGAGTCCCTCTACTGGACCTTTGTCCCTGGGAGTGCGAATCCTGCAGGTTTGGAGGGATGTATCGTAGTAGGCGGCCCATTCCACGGCTGCATCATTGAATGCTGGCTCGTAGCGGTCGTATTTCTTCACCCACTGCTTCATGTTGTCACTCTTGGCTATGCGAGTTGTTCCGCCAAAGTAAGAGAAGGCATCGGATATACCGCCGAAGAAGTTCTCCATGGAAGCGTTGTACATAGCCTTGGCAAATCCCAAGCCGCTGTATGGCAGGATACAGACCAGGACGACAACCTTGGTTAGCTCACCTGTCTTCGGGTCGGTAAGCCACAGGGCATCACCGGCGAAGTCAATCTGCATCTCTTCCCCAGGAATATAGGTGTGATGGAAGCTGAGGTTGTGTGAGTACTGATACTCACGGATTGACTTCTTGAACTGGGTGTATCCATATCCGTCGGGATGCTCCTTCTTGTATGACTCGTGCAGGGCTTGAATGGTGAGGTAGCGGTTATGCGACAAGTCTGACACATATTCAGGCAACAGCCCGTCCAGCACCTGACGTTGGGAGGATGGGGCTGCTGTGGGCTTGGACAACTGGAGGAAAGATTCTATTTCCCCGTCACTCATGCGGCCTATCACGCCATAGGACAAACCTTGGGAATCCGCCAAGGTCTTGTAACGGTTCAGTACGCCACGTCCCATGTGTAGTTGCTCGCAAATGGTGCGTTGCGGTATTTTTGCCGCTAGCATTTGAAATGAACGTTTTAATTTGCTCATGTTTACATTACTTTGTGCCATATCTATACAGATTTTAAAATTCTTCTGCAAAGATAGGCGGTTATTATTATACATGAGCAGAACTTTACATCTTTTTGGTACCGATTGGTGCGCTATGATGGTACCGATTCAAGTGATACGATGGTACCGAATGCAGTGCTATGATGGTACCGATTCATGCGCTAC
>NZ_JBBNGE010000111.1:0-2507 GCF_040095255.1 Segatella sinensis
CCAGCATCCTGGCGATAGAAAACGCAAAAGCCCCAGACCTCAGAACCGGTATCGTTCTGAAATCTGGGGCAAAAGTAGAAAGAATACTCCGTTACGCCTTTTCCGCCGAATGCGCCAAATTGAATTCGGCGGAAACAATAGAGGGGCAAAACCATCGTCTTGCCCCTCTATATCAATATCTTACAGAGACACAATTATTTTCTTTACGTCAAACGGCATCCACTATTCGGCGGAAAGCTTCAATCTTCTAGCGACTTCATATAGTCCTCAACACTTACCTCCACATCAACATCAATATGACCTGCGATAATCTTTTTTCTGATATAATCACCATACGATTTCTGTGTAATCTTCATTTCGACTCATTGGAGATATGATGCAACTTGAGATAGTTTACGAAAGCATGCGCCATTTTCTCTGTCAGGTTCACATCCTTCTCGCCATTCTTATCGGGAAAGAGCACCTCAGCCACTCTTCCGGCAGCCGGAGAAGCACTTTTTTTCGCATCATCCACCGGTTGGCATCCTTCGGAATCAGAATCATCATCAAAGAATTCTGCAATGATTTGCTTGAGGGCTTCAGCCGTTACGTTTCCCCCGATAGTTAACTCCTTATGATGGTCGTTGTGTACGGCCCCATCCTCATAATATGCATTCATTGTCTATTTGTTTTAGAATCCAACATCATTTTATTTGAAGCATTACTTTCTGGAGCCAGATAGACCTGACTACTATGATCTTCATGCATCGCACCTTCACCATAATAAGCTCCGCAATTTACAACCGGAGTTTGCGGCTTGAATTTCTGCATGATTTTCTCAGACAGCACTGGCTGAATCTTAGCCCATGCCGGGTCTTTTGCCAGGAGGAGAGATAGATTACCAAAGATGGCTGATGCCGTGGAAGGATCCAGACGCAGCAACTGTGTCTCTATCAAATCAACTGGCACGCGCGACTCTACAGCCTCGGCAAATTTCTTCGTAACCTTCTCCATTTCAGAAGATAACTCCCCCCACAGAATCCTGTAACTCCCTTCGCTGCTTATCCAGCTCGTCATAACTCATGTATCTAGTCTTCATCATCTCCTCAAAATCAGAGCCAAAGATGATGTTGCACAATTCGTCCAAATCTTCTCTCTGTAAAGTAGTCTTCAAGATATCCTCCAGTTTTGCCATGTGTCTTGCCAGTTTTGCTCCAGCTGTTCCTCCAGAAAATCCTTATGCTTTTCAGACAAATCCGTGTGCTCTATCATCAGGTAGGCCGACAAAACGCACAGCATTTCTCCACGCTCACTATCACCGCTAACCTCCAGTTTCTCTATCTCCTTATCAATTGCATTCTCTGGCCATTGCTTGATATATGGACGATAAGACTGGTCCATAATGCATCGCAATAAATGGAAGAAATTATATAGTCCGCCCGATCTGCAATATGCAGAATTCAGAAGATCCATTATATTATGCTCGCCTACGAGTTTACCAAGCTCATCATAGGCATACATCCATAAGGATACAGGATAAAGCACATCAGAAAAATCGGTACTCTCGGAATAGTCACCCGACAGAAGACGCCAATAGATAGGTTTCATCCTGTGGTGAAACTTTATCATCCACATCTGGTCATGGAAAAAGCGATTGTATTCTTCTGCCTTTTCGCGAATGTTCCAGCCTTCAGGAGCTTCTCCACCATCAAATATTTTCGTTAAAGGTCTGACGAAGTATTCGTCGATTTCTTCTTCAATTGTTTTCATACTTTGTTAATTTTTATAGGTACGAAAAGCCCCACCCGGTTTTGAGCGCTCAGTCTCATCATCAGGTGGGGCTTTCCGTTCTTGTTAGTTTTTATTATGGTGCAAAAGTTATATTTTTATTTTAACCTCCAAAAAAAATCACTATTTTTTATATTACCCAGATATTATTTCAAAATAAAGTTCAATCAGCCCACAGCCTACAACTTCATTAGTCCAGCGTTTTTTTGAGAGGCATCCTTGCAGTTTTATTTACATAGAAAGAAGCCACACGGAGATTATCTGTTGATACTGACACGAACCTAGGATTTGGCCCGGTTTGACTCAATTACTCAGTTACTCAATTACTCAGTTTATTTCTAGACCCCTATACCTGCAACTTGGTTACAAATTGAAAGTATATTTTTTATATTATATATTTATAATATAAATATATAATATACTATCTATACAGGAAGAAACATACGGGCAGAATAAAACTGAGTAATTGAGTAACTGAGTAATTGAGTACGATTTTCGAGGAAGAACGGACAGACGCCTTATAATGGGTTAAATGATTATTTAATAGTAGTTTAGACTGAATCTCTATGTTTTTCTACCAGCAACTCTATATTTCTCTCTTCTTTATCTTACGAGTTAGGATTATTAACGTAGTTTCAAATTGAAAGCTGCTGAAAATCGGCCCTTATCACACCCTGATTTTTGGCGGTTCCCTAAAAAAGCCGTACCTTTGCATCGTCAAAAAATTAATTATTAACCCT
>NZ_JBBNGE010000112.1:0-2410 GCF_040095255.1 Segatella sinensis
TTCCAGAACGACCTGCTTACATACGTGTTCCAGTCAGAATCGCGAGGTCAGAAGGCCATAGATTCCAAGTTTCCAAAGGGACTTCCCTATTCGACACTTGTGACTGACAGACATCAGAGCTACTTCAGGATGAATGTTAAGGACCATCAGGTCTGTCTGGCTCATCTCCTTAGGAATGCAGAGTATCTGAACGAATTGGATTCAAACCAGGACTGGTCACGGAGATTCATCCAACTGATAGAACACTCTATAAATCTCAGAAGAGAGGGCAACATTACCTCTAGAAAGATAAAAGTACTGAAGACTAAGATGAAGAACCTCTTGGGTGAAAGCCTCACGCATTTAGATAACGAGTTTGAGAAATTCAAGAGAGGTATCCTTAAGGTCAAAGACTACCTGTTCACCTTTCTCTCCAATCCAAGTGTGCCATACGATAACAATGCCAGTGAGCGGGGAGTTAGGAAAATCAAGATAAAACAGAAAGTCAGTGGTTGCTTCCGAACAGACGGCGGTGCCGATGATTTTGCCAAGCTGCACTCCATCGCTGAAACTGCTATGAAGAACGGAAATTCGAAATTCAATGCAATTCTTGCTGTAGTACAACAGTAAGACGATTACTCATGCCCATAGGGGGTGCTGAGTAGTTACCAGTACTGCTAGAGATGTTAATAATTCTATATATCTTAACAAAAATGAGGTAAGAAAGTATGTATATGAAAAAATGAGCAACATTTGGTTTGAAATATAGAAATTGACTGGCTAGCCAGTCAATTTCTAAGCCAAATTTTTAAATTTGACACCAAAAATCGATTGTACCAATCGATTTTTAATAAAATATTCTATACAAACTTAAATGAGCCAAGAGATTAAAGATTGGATGCATTATGGTTCTGCTATTGGTATGCTGATATCATGTGTGGTCCTAACATTCATCTCATTCCTAACTTTGCACCTAGTTCATAGCACTGTACTGATGTATGTTACGCTGTGTATTACTTTCGCTTCTGCTGTATTCGGTATTACACTATATTTCAGAAGTAACTTAGGTCAATTTGGAACTGAGATGAAGAATGACATGAGAACTATAATAAGGGAAGAGATTGACAACCATGTTAATGACCATCACTTAAGTTCTGGTCAAGAACTAAGTTAATGAAAAACATGAATAAAAAACAGAAAAGAGGATAGTCAGTAATTGGCCATCCTCTTTTTATGTGCATTAGCTTGTCTCTTGCACAGAGCCATGCGATGTGTATTAGAACTTCATGCTTCAGTTCAACTGAAGTTAACTTAGTTCTTGAGCAGAACGTAAGTGATGTTTATTAATCTTCTCTATATGAATCAGAATATTCGCCATCAAAGTGAATAATCTTGTAATCTGTACTGTAGTTGTCATTGTATTCGTATGTTCTATCATCAATGACATGATTGTCATAAGCCAATTCTGTCAAATGTATATCATCTTCACATAAATAGTAGTCGAATTGTGAAGAAGGATAAAATCCTAACTTGGATGGGTCAAATTCTTCACCATCTTTTAACTCTAACCAATAAGTGATAGTACACCATTTCATCATATTGTTCTCTACTAAATAGTCACCTTCTTGAAGTGGATGGTAATGGAAGTTTTGTATTGGTAATTCTTCATCATTTTCATCCAATTCTGGATATTCTTTAATTTGAGACACATCAGTTGTAGACCAGATTTCATTATCATCTTCATCTTTAACTGTAAGTGAGAATGTATCAGCATTATAGAGAGCATCATTATTCATCACTACTCCTTGTGCTACATATTCTGAATCATGAAAAACATCATAAGCCTCATCATTGAAATCTTCTGATGACTCCAATTTATCTTTTGTCTCTTCATCTAATTCTGATAATGTAAGCTCTGTTGCATACTTAATTGTCAACTCTAATGTATATTTTGCCATATTTTAATTGTTTTGATTAAACCAAGTACAAATATATGAATTTAGTAGCAGAATTTTAGTTTTACAGGGTTAATTAATCTTAATTTAAATGTTAATTTGACTTAATGTAAGAATATGTTATTCTTATAAATTGTTCAGTATCATGAAATAGTGTTAATTTTGTAGTGTCATTTAAATATTATGGTTATGAAATATCAGACAATAGAAGAAAGAAGCAATGAGGTATTCAATGGACTAGGTGGTTGTTAGGTACTAGTAGATTTTGATTATGGTAAGAATGTGTATCAGAACAGTCTAAATGATGACTTACTTTACATATTCAAGCATGAGTATATGAAAGGTTATGGCAATAAGAAGTTTGGATTGTTGGTTTGAGTTAATATTAGCATGTGTGTTAAAGCACAAAGTAAACTGCCTAAAATAAGTAATGCCCCTCTAGTATGCAGCCTTTCGGCGCGCCAGAGGGGCTTATT
>NZ_JBBNGE010000113.1:0-2219 GCF_040095255.1 Segatella sinensis
GGCAAAATCCTGAGCAACTTTTTGTTGCTCAGGAACTTATAAATAAAGTTAAATTATAGTGTTGCGGAATTAAGGATTTATAGAGTCTCCGAAAAGACCCTTGTAGAAGTTCCGTCCCAGACGATGGTCGCTCTTGCGTCCACGACCGTCTTTCCCTTATTCCTGTCATCTCCTCCTTCTTCCTGTCCTCCATGGCAAGATTGATGCGGATGCTTTCCTTGAGGATAAGCTCCACGCCCTCCTCTCCGATACGGTGACGGAAATGTACAAGCTCGGATGAGGCGCAAGGTGCGGATATGCTGAAAGCCTCAAGACCGCAAAAGTACTGATAGTAGGCTGACAGGTAATAATCCCTCTAAACCAATCGGCTTTGCATTGGTTACCTGAGCGAAACGGATGCAAGCCGAGCCAAAAGGTGTTTGAACTGACTATATTGGGAGTATGTAACAGGTGTCTTAAAAAAATGGCTGCGGATGCAGGGATTACGAAAAATGTCAGTTTCCATACGAGCCGTCACACAACACAGGTGTATGCCGATGTGGTTATGGAAACAAAGGTTGAAGCCATTAGCCGAATTTCAAATTATTTTTCTAACTTGTACAATACGGGTGGAAAAGTCTGAAATCTTTTCCACCCGTATTTTCATCATCACATTATTTTATATGCAGCTTTACGTGGATTATTTTTTACGATAACCACATTTTGGGCATACTCCATCCGCATTGAGGGCGACACCGCAAAGAGGACAGCGGTCGATGTTATTCTTTGTGGTAAACTCGGCAGAAGCGGCATTCACACCGCTTGTGAAAGTGATTTTAGCGATGTTCAGTTTGTCTTTCAACAAGTCATATACAATCTTAATCATACCTTCCACTGTCATGGTTTCTTTGGTAACAACCAGACGGGCATCAGGGTAAGCCGTTGCCAATTCGGTCTTGAAGGCCTCTCCTTTCATTTTGTTTTGCGGATGGCCGTTTTTGATGCCTTGCTTTTCATACACATCAAGAATGGCAGGAAGCAAAGGGTCATCTTCGCGGAGCACCAAGGCATGGTCAAAATTCTTCAACAGGCTCCATGCCACCTTTTGGATTTCATTACAAGGGTACACCATGTTCACACCTTCTTCAACCGTATCTTCCACCTCAATGGTCAGTGTGCCAGTGTGACCGTGAAGATACTGGGCTTCGCCTTGGAAGCCATAGAAGCGATGTGCATACTGCAAATCGAAAGTCGTGATACTTCTCATACTTTTTACTTTTTAGAGTTTAACTTTAGGTTATTTATCGTTATCTGCACCTGTATTCGGCTAATGTCAACCGATGCAAAATTCTTTTCTTTCAAATACTGTCGTATCAATTCCGTAAGCCCTTCATCCATATAATCCAAGATGCTCTCTCCCTCGAATATGTGGTGATGCTCTGTCACGGTAATGTCATAATAGCTTTTCCCCACTTCGTGATGGAACACAAATGATAACAGATTAGCCTTGCAAAACGAATCAAGAATGCGATAGATGGTTGAGATGGTTATCTCATTATCTTTGGATTGCACACACTTGATTATTTCATCAATGGCAGCATGACGCAATTCCATCATAACCTCATAAACCACTTTACGTTGCGGAGTGATTTTTAGGCCTGCGTTCTTTATAATCTCCGTACTTTCCATTCTTCTCGTATTTTGATGCTACAAAGTTAATGATAATATTTCGCATTTGCAAATTTTTACCAACAAAATTATTATTTTTTAAGAATAAAGCCGCATCACCTATTTATCTGTTCGAAGATAGTGGCATACTGGTGGGGGTTCACATATAATGATGTGGTTCCCGAGTGTTATATTATCACTATGGATGGTTTTGAATCGGAACATTTCGCCGACGTTGCGCCCTACATTTTTGAGGATCTGGGACGCGCCTATGCTGTCGTAAAGAAGCAATACCGCAATACAGACCTCAAAAAAAATGTTATCGGACTCAACCTCGTCGAAATACATTCCTTAGATTCTGTCTATCAGAAATTCACCTGGCCCATGTGGGAATGTATAGAGTCTATGCACAATGGAGCAATTCTAATCAAAAAGGCTCGACTAATTAAACCAAAAGTGTTATCTTTGCATCGTGAACATAAACAATGGCCATTCAGCTATCGGTTTCATTCCAACCATCAACCGACAATGGAACAACTGCAATAGAAGATGTTTTAAATACAATTCAGAAG
>NZ_JBBNGE010000114.1:0-2200 GCF_040095255.1 Segatella sinensis
AGTTTCCACTTATCGCGAGCCTGGCAGTCCATAAGACCAGTATAGCCTTTGGCGTCACGAAAGCAAAATTCGATCTGAAACCTGGTTCTATAATAAAGAAGTACCTCTTCACCCGAAAGTGAGGTGTATGTAGAGAAGAATAGTTTCTTCTTGCCATTCGGCATCTGCCAGATGACAAGTCTAACTTTACACTTGAGTGCCTTGGAATAGGCAATCAAAGTATAAGCTGTTCCTTCTATATCTTTCATCTCCATCTTCTCCATTCGAGTGAGGTCAAGATTCTTCATATCAATCTTGCCATCCTTGGTCTTGGGGCGACCACGTTTTCCAGTACGTGGACCAGTATAGACATAAAAGAGACAAGCATTGTCACGAAAGCGGCTTATCAAAGAGAACCCTTCTTTCTTTATCCCATTAACAAATGTACTTGTAGAGAAGTAAGCATCTGCAACTATGAGGGTTGAGAGTTTGAGAAGTTCCTTGCGGTAACGCTTAATGACGCTGATATAGAAATCTACCATAGTCTTGTTTCTAAGACTCAGTTCTTTATTATTTAGCGACTGGTGGGCTCTTAACATCATGCAGTCTTTGGTATCAATATCAATGAGTCCAATACCCATGATTTCGAGACCATGTTTAACAGACTGAGCACATCCTGACCAAAAACGACCGATATGTGGTGTTTTCTTGCCAGCTTTACTGATGTAGCTGGGATCAATGGCAATAGCCCATCTTCCCTGTTTACCCAAGAAGCGCTTGGCAAGTGAGACATTAAGTTTGAGCCAATCAATGCACTTCGACTTTTTCAAGCCGAATGCGTTGCGATAGGTTTGCTCAACATGCAAGCCATACCTCCCCATTTGGGTGAAATTTATCTTTCTTGGTATTACCATGAACAAAATTATCACCTCGATGAGTATTTTCTCGAAACTTTTTGTTATCTTTGCAGCTGAATCTTCAACTGCATCTTTAAAGATATCCATATATTGGTCAAGTCCTGTATTCATGTAATATTGTATTTGTCGTGATCTACAAAGTTGCTGAAAATCAGCGACTTGACCAACTTTTTACAGTTAAGTTTTCATAAGCATTTCTTAATATAAGTTATTGATTTACAGACGATTAAATATTAATTTAACGCAGTATTGATTAATAAAGAATATACTACCGCTGATATATGCGCAACAAATTGTGACGCTTGTGATTCATTTCCCTTGAAATCCTTAACAAATACAGCTAAGGTATAGCAGACCTTATTAGGCAGACATATATAGGCTACATCATTCTGAGCTGCAAGAATACCATTTTCATTGACATAACCAGAACCTGTCTTATGTGCTATTACAACCCCTTCTTTATCAAGAAGTGGAGCTACTATCCTATCTATACCTGTTTTACATTCTTTCAATGCATTCTTAATGAAATCTTGTTTCTCATTACTGATAAGACTTTCTGTAAACAAACGATTCATCAACATTGCAGCACCAAGAGGAGATGTGTAATTAGAGTAAGCTTTGTCATGGTCAGCGGACATTTCCTCTTCTGTATAAGCTATCTGAAAACTCGAACGTGGTATGAGTTTCGCTATAAAACTGTCTGTTTGTGCAGTATTGAGCATATTCTTAAACATGATATTGCTTGCATTATTGTCGCTCTGGGAAAGAGTATAGCGCAACAGATCTCTTACTGTCAACGATATAACTGGTGCTGAATAATCTTTCATCATAGGGCTCCATGTCTTTGGATCAAGTTTTTCCCTATTTATCTTTACCAAGGTATCAAGGGAAAGGCCTTTTTTGTCAAAATCATTGCAAAGAGCTAATGCCTGATGAACCTTAAATACACTCATCATAGGATAAATGCTTTTATTATTAACACTAACCGTATCTGTGTTATTAATAATAACCGCCACACCAATTTCACCAGGACAAGCCGAGACAATCTGAGAAATGCTATCAGTCAAAACATCTGTTAATGGAGGATTCGCGCTACCTTTTGTAGCTGATTTATGGGACAATGAGAACACCAAGATGAAGATGCAAACTAAAGCTATACACAAAACTACGATTTGCTTTTTTCTGTTTTTTTTCATGTTCCTTAATTCCGCAACACTATAGTTTAATATTATTTATAAGTGCCTGAGCAACAAAAAGTTGCCCAGGATTTTGCCATGTCAGAATTTTCACTTACCTTAGTGTTG
>NZ_JBBNGE010000115.1:0-2191 GCF_040095255.1 Segatella sinensis
CTCACCAAAATCGTGGCATACGATGATTATACATCGGGAGCTGACGACGGTGGTGGAACTGAAAATACGCCGGGCGGTGGCAATACCAGCCAGGGTGCTGGCGGGGAGACCAACAAGGACAACGGCGGAACATCGCAGGGCGGCGGTGGTACCAGCCAGGGGGCTGGCGGCGGAACTGACGGCGGCGACGACAACGTAAGTTTGTAAATCTTGCTTGATGCGGATTGCAAATCCGCAGAGCCAAAATAGGTTAGGACGTTTTTTAACGGCGGATTGCAAATCCGCCGAAACGCCTAACGGAATTAATCACTAAAAAAATGCCTATGAAGAAAGAAACCTGGAAAACTGTATTTCAGATAGTTATATCTATCTTGACCGCTATCGCCGCCTCTCTGGGCGTGACGAGCTGCATGTCTTGACACATTGAAGCAAAAAAGGCTGCATGCCTTGACATATCAAATAAAAAAAAGTGCCGGTAGGATTCACCTATCGGCACTTTTGCTGTATATGAATTTCCTTGCTGGAATCCTTTTCCTAGATGCCTCTAGCCTTGTAGATTTTATCCTTGGCATCGTTGATTTCCTGGAATTTCTTCTCGGCGGCACGGCGAACATCCTCGCCCAAAGCTGCTACCTTGTCGGGGTGATGCTTGAGCGCCATCTTGCGATAGGCTGCCTTCACCTCATCGTTGGAAGCGTCGGGGGAGACACCGAGGATGCGGTAGGCATCTTCCAGCGAAGTGGCAGATGTGGCTGATGAACCGCCGCCATGCATGCCCAGCATCTGATCTACATCCGATGCTTCCAGCCCCATGTGGAGGGCTACTTCCTTCAGTGCCTGAATCTCCTCAGGAGAAACCACATTGTCTGCCTGGGCTATCATCACGAGGAAGTTGAGCAACTGCAGGCGCTGCTCGTACATCATGTTGGCACGTATCTGATGACAGCTGTCCTGTATCACCGTGCGATACTGCTGCATGCCCATGCGCTTCTGCTGCTCGAAGAGCTTGAGGAGGATTTCCTCGCCCTGCTGCTTCGCCGCCATGCCGAAGTTCTGGAGTAGGAACCGGCGCACCAGCTCCATCTCAGAATGCATGATCCTGCCATCTGCATTAATAATGTATGAGGCGAGAACCAGGAGCGAGAACATAAAACTATTTCGCTCTCCCTCGTAGGCGTGCTGCTGACCGTAGCCGCCGTAACTTCCGTTTCCATATCCTCCGCTGCCATATCCGCTGTAAGCTTCGTAGGCGTTGGAGTATTCTCTGTTGTTATGTCCCTCACTGCCAGGCTTGTTGACCTCGTCTAGCCCATGGTCGAAGAGCGAGCCGAGGGCGAATCCTGCTAGGGCGCCAAGAGGTCCTGCGGTGATGAATCCCAGAAAACCTCCTATCCATTTTCCTGCTGCCATATATACTGATTTTTCTGAATGATAATCAAGTTGAAAAAGCCCCCGACTTCTGCTGTATGCTAAGAAAGAAGCATGCAACTTCGGAAGGGGGCAAAGTGTTGATTATAAAGAGTTTTCTTTTTTATTTCTCGAAATAGTAGAGGAACTGGGCAATACCAGAAAGTGCTGGCTTGCGCTGACCTTCTATTTCGATGGTAAACTTGATGCTGGTCTTGCAGATTCCACGGAGATTCTGAATCTCATGGAGTGTTGCCACGAGGCGAACACGTGAACCGGTGATGACCGGCTGACCGAAACGCATCTCATCCATACCATAGTTTACGAGCATCTTGATGTTGTTTACCTCGATGATCTGCTGCCAGAGATATGGCAGTACAGAGAGGGTGAGGTAGCCGTGAGCGATGGTGCTGTGGTAAGGGCTTTCTACCTTGGCGCGCTCTACATCTACGTGAATCCACTGTGGGTCGAGGGTTGCGTCTGCAAACTTGTTGATACGGTCCTGGTCGATCTGCAACCAGTCTGATTCACCTAACTTCTCACCGAGGTGAGATGCAAAATCCTCATAGGAATTGATAACTAATTTTGCCATTTTTATCTTTGTCTTTTTATTGTTATTTGCGATATTCTTAAAGCTTTTGCCCTTTCAGGGCGACAGGCTTGCTTGCCTGTTTACCCAGGGCGGTGCCCTGGGCTAGGAGCTTTTGCCCTTTCAGGGCGTTCTCTGAATCCCATTAGGCTCATCGGACTCCCTTTCAGGGCGTTCTCTGAATCCCATTAGGCT
>NZ_JBBNGE010000116.1:0-2066 GCF_040095255.1 Segatella sinensis
ATATTGTAGATTCCCATACCAAGTGCTACGCATACTGCTGTGGCTATCATGAGGGCCACCTGAGAGGCACCCGCCAGGGCATCATCAGGGAAGAGTTTGACAACCATAACGATGAGGGTGATAAGTACTGCCAGAGGTATGACAGAAATGAAAGGATGTGGTTCCATTGGCTGCTGAGGTGGGCAGGATACCTGCTCCTCAGCAGCTTGTGTTTTTTGCTTGTTTTCTTTTGATTCCATGTGTTAATACTCTTATATAATTATTTAAAATTCAAAGTCTTCGTTCGGGGTACCGAGCCAGATAAAACCATCTCTATCCTGGATGATATCGTTCACCGTATTGCACGACAAGCCATCCTTAGCCGAGAGTCGCTTCCCGTCTAATTTGATGCTGCCGAATGCCTGCAGAGGCATCAGCCAAATGTTGATGAATCCTACTATATATAATAAGGTGTAGAATGCCTTTTTGTTTCTTTTCATTTGATAGGTCTTTTGATTCTTCTGCAAAAATACGATAAAATCCTTAGACTGCAAAACAAAAAGAAAGGGAAAATGTATTGTAGAAAACAAAAAATGGGTAAAAGTCAAAATCATCGACGAGATACGCAAGAAGGGTGGCAACATCCAGTGGAATGGCATCAATGTTTCTGCCGGAAAGCTCTCAGAAAACTGGAACCGTGAGGCAGGCGAGAAGCCTGGAAAGATAGAGCTTTCGGTGGCTGGCGAAAAGATGAAAGCCAAGAAGCTGGTTTTGAATACGAAATAAATGTTAAAAAAGGTCGCCAAAATGCTGGCGACCTTTTTTAGTATATTTAAAATTGCTATATCCGTCGAAAATCGACGTAACTGATATAGTTTCGACGGATTGGCTTAAGTTTCGACGGAAATACATTGTTTTTCGTCGAAATTCGACGGATTATTGCAAAAGATACCAATTGCGACCATCTGTTTTAATCATCTCTTCCAATTTCATAGCCTTAAGCAAATCTCCCAATAGTCGTAGTTGTTGCTCTTCCGTCTTGTTGTGCGGAAGAACATCCTTCAGATATTCATATATACTATCTCGCTTGGCACCTTCGTCTCCTGCATTGCTGAGATACTGTAGAACCATTTGACGCAATCTCTCCTTATCCAATCCTTTGGTCTTTGTGTAAGAAGGCAGTTGGTGAGTGTTCTTGGCAATGCTAAGAGAAATGCTGTAATGTGGAGCCTCACCTTCTATCAGACCACGTTTGAGTAAGTCTTGCGCTATATCCTCATGAATAGTTCTGCCTTTTTGTACTGCGTCTAGTGAGATGCAATCCCAGAGAGAAAGAGTGTCGTTTGTTTTCAACAAATCAGTGTATCGTTTATTGATTTCATTGCCATAGATGCGGACAACTACTTTCTTCTTGATCTGGTCAATCTCATAGTCAGGCATAGGGAAGTGTCTGCGCCATTGCTCATTGAACATTTTCTTGATACCACGGCTTACGGTATCAATCATGTTGAAATCTACCATCGCCCTACATAAACATTCATTGCGGAAATGCGTCTGAGGCTCTTCGTTCCTCAAAACATTCTCCAAAGTGCCAGGAATGAATGTGCCAGCATTGGAATAATACAGATATCCTGGATTCTCTACGAAATTGATGCGTTGCTGGAGAGTGTAGTCTTGATGGCCAATATAACTGCCATGTTACGTGAACAGAACTGTTCTATGGAGATGCTCTTAGGCATAGCCTCCGTCCAGTACTGGAAATATTTTTTCAAATCTTTACTGTTGTACATAATTTAATGTTATAAATTTAGCAGTGAAGATGCTCCTTTCTAAATAAAGCTCTATTTAAGTGCTCATACACCTCTTTTTAACTAGTATTGAATATCAAAAAGGCAAATTGTCATTATCATCAGACATATCAATAACACCTTTCTTTTTTAGCTCTTTAAAACATTCAATGGTTGCTAAAACATCCGAGAAGGCATTATGGGCATTTTCAAAATTTCTATGGAACCTTAATTCCGCAACACTATAGTTTAACATTATTTATAAGTGCCTGAGCAACAAAAAGTTGCCCAGGATTTTGC
>NZ_JBBNGE010000117.1:0-1822 GCF_040095255.1 Segatella sinensis
AATATCAGAGCGTAATATTAACAATTAACAGGGATATTTCCAGCTTGTTTTTAAGAACAGAGAACTGGACACCCTATCTAATTGAGCAAGCTTTGAGCGTATTTTTTAACGTTAATTATATTTAACGACCCTTGGGTCTTGCCTGATGAAGTTTGCGTCATAGTATTCACCTTTTTCCACGAGGGTGAATATGATCCTTAGCAACTTGTTTGCTATGGCATTTAGTACATAATGACGCGGCTTTTTATCTATTAAAGTACGTCTCTCGTAATACAGTTTAATCTCCTTGTTGTGCAATCTGGCGCTTTCTGCGCAGATGTACAACAAGGTCTTTGACCGTCTATTACCAATCTTGGATATATGTGCTCCCTTGTCCATTTTCCCCGATGATTTTTCGTATGGCGCAGTTCCTGCCTAAGCAGCATATTGGCGCGCTGTAGTTATTTTTGTGAAATTCTCTGTTTTTACCAATAGTTCTACTGCGGTAATCAGCCCAACTCCATCGACACTTTTAACAAGCTCATAGTTGTGGTGAATGCTCTCATGTCCATTTATGACTTTCAACATTTCTTTTTCCGTCTCTGCAATTTCCGTGTCCAACATCTCTTTGATACGGTCCATGCTTCGCTTGACGGCAAGACTTCTGATAGGACGACAATCCTCGCTCCTGTCGGCTGTTATTAGCTGCTTACGCTGTTCTACAAGCATTTCTCGGTGGCGTGCCAATTGACGAAGCTCATATAGAGCCTCTTCTGGAAACGTCTTGTATTTCAGCTTATCAGGATATCTCTCTCCAAAATCTCTGAGCAGTGCACAATCCAGGACATCCGTCTTGGCACGGTCAGGGGTAGCTCTATATCTATGGATGACATATCCACCCACAAAGGCAATCTTTACATTGCAATCCATGCAGCACTTCAAGAGGGTATCACCATAAACTCCGGTATGCTCAGCAACCAATACAGCATCGCTAGGAAGGCCTTTAAAAAACTTTCCAATACCCTTTAAATTGTTCGTTACAACCTTATGTGAAGGTTGGTTTGATACTTTTTTTGATGTCAAGTCGAAAAAACTTACGTCAAATTTCTCTTTTGCCAAATCTATTCCGTATATTTGCATTTTGAATGAAGTTTTTAATAAGAAGGGTGCTCCGTTCTGAGCGGCTACAACTATACTACGAGTCCTGTCTTGTTCTACACAAGCAGGCTAATTTACTCTCAAGCTTCTGCTCAGAAAATATCCAGTTCCCCAAACAGGGCTAAGCCTTTACTATGCTAGAAAGGGCACAGGGTTAACGCTGGATATGGAGTATTCTTCTTTTTTTATTGTACTTATCTAATTTTCTGCAAAGTTAACAAAAGTTTGCAGATATAAAGATTTTCACCTCTTTATTTTTCCAAGTGCAAATATAATAGAAAGGGCAGAAGCTCCTAGCCCAGGGAGGGCACTGAAAAAGTCCCTTCATAGGTTATGTTAGTTTAACATTCAATCTTTGAAATAGTGTACCCAAAAGTTGCATATGTGCAATATATTTTGTATTTTTGTAGGAAAATTCAAGGATTATGCTAGAGCAACAACAGACCATATCATTCAGTGATTATTCAAGTTTGTATAACTTGATTATTCCAAAAGACAACCTGCTCCGCCAGATAAATGACCTGGTGGACTTTAGTTTCGTATACCAGGAATTGCAGGACAAGTATTGTCATGACAATGGGCGTACGGCAGAGAGTCCTATCCGTATGTTTAACCCACATTGCAGCAGTCTTTGATGAAAAACTTAAAGATTCCTAACGAAATCCTAGATTTTGGCAGTTTTCAG
>NZ_JBBNGE010000118.1:0-1788 GCF_040095255.1 Segatella sinensis
GATGGCAAGGACCATCATGTGATCAAGCTTATAGCCACCGGTATCTCAGAGGTGGAGAAGCAAAAGAAGGAGGAGGCAGCTTAGCCTCCTTTCCCATATCTGCCATGTTTGTCTTCCAAGGCTATCTTTTAGGAGGTAGCCTTTTTTGCCGGCTCTCCAGGGTGTTATATCTATCTGGGTATTTTGGGGTTAAGTATTATGGTGGTATCTAAAAAGTGCTTTTTCTTGTGTGTATTCCTTCATATCTTGCCAATATCCTCAATATTATCAGGAAATATGGTGATATCTCAGATTTTATTTATAATTTTGTCGTAGCAATTAAGAACATCAGAAGGATATTAAAAAGTTATGGATACAAGAATCATCATATTGAGTGACAATCGTACCGATAATCCCCTGCTTGAAACGGAGCATGGTTTATCGGTATATTTAGAGTATAACGGCAGGAAGTATCTGCTCGATACCGGAGCTTCCGACTTATTCATGCGCAATGCTGAAAAGCTGGGTGTAGATTTAGGTGAGGTGGATTATTGCCTGATTTCGCATGGTCACAATGACCATATAGGTGGACTTCCTGCCTTTTTGGAGGTGAATCACAAGGCAAAGGTCATCTTATCTTCGGAGATTCCTGGGGCAGAATATGCTTCAGTCAGGCGTTATCTGCATTCTATTACAGGAAATGTGGATTTTCAGAAACATGGAGATCGGTTTGTTTTCATCAAAGAGGATTCTTATGTGGATGGTATTCATGTCTATTCTCATCTGGCTCATCATCATGCACAACCTTTGGGCGATAGAACGCTGTTGATAAAATCTGATGATGGCAAGTTTGTAAAGGATGCATTCCGTCACGAACTGGCCTTTGTAGTGGGCGATATTCTCTTTACCGGTTGTGCCCATAACGGTATTTTGAATATTCTGGAATCTATTCGGGAACCTGTCCGTTTGAGCATTGGAGGCTTTCATCTGTTGGACAGTCATTTAAGCGAGCATTATGAGACGGATGAGCAGTTGCGTGATATCTCTTCGGAATTGGCGCGCCGTTATCCGGATATGGATTTCTATACTGGACATTGCACTGGGGAGCATTGCTACGGAGTTTTATCTGAGAAAAAGGGATTGCAATTACATCAGTTTCATTGTGGGGACGAGATTGGTATAGGATGAAATTTACTAAAAATGAGTTGATTAGTCAGCGGCTGAAACCGATTTGAGAACCATTTTTTATGTATCTATTGATAGCGTCCTTTTATATTGTTATATCTTTATGAGTGTTCCTGGGGGAACGCTCTTTTGGTGCCATCTATTCAAGGCTACTCAAAGTGGTTGGGTAGCCTTGGACAAACAAGAAGTGTTTCTGGGGCTGCTGGCTCCTCTTCCTTTTGCTTCACTTTTTGGAAAGTTGGTGGCTTGTTCTTGGGAGGTAGTAGTCCTTTGCCATCCTTTTGACAGGTCTCTTTTGTCTTTGGTGTTTCCTCCTTTAGCTTGCCTTCCTTGAGGGAGGATTGGCTGGTCATCGTGGAGTGGTGACTCGAAGGCCTGGTTGAAAAAAGAGGTTAGTATAGTCTCTCTTTTCTCAGTGATGTTGATGGGTACACCAGGAATAGGTAGGGCTGGTTTTCTCAAGGTTTCTGGTAAAGGGTAGCGTCCTCTTTTTGATTTCCTGCTACTTTTATTGTTTCTTTAGGTGAGCGTTCATTCATTTTCTTAAGCGTCATCCCTTGATTTTACTTTGCAAATTTACCACAAGCGGCGACTGTCAAGGGCACACCCAGGGGGCTTGTCTCC
>NZ_JBBNGE010000119.1:0-1577 GCF_040095255.1 Segatella sinensis
CAGTGGGAGCCAGGCCAGCAGTTCAAGAACCTGCTCGACGACGCAGAATTCAACCTCGTGGCTAGCCGCAGCGCTCAAGCAGCCGTGATCAAGGCGATCAAGGAAGGCAAGACCAACGTGGACCTCAACGTTCCAGTTACTCCTGATGGAGGTGGCGATGGAACCACTGGTGGCGGAACCCAGGATGGCGGCAGCGGAACCACCGGAACTGAAGGCAGCGGAACCACCGGAACTGAAGGCAGCGGAACCACTGGTAACCAGGGTACCAGCGGCGGCAATATCGGTGGTGAAGACGGCGGCGACAACGTAAATTTCTAAAAGATAAAAGTCTATGAAGAAGGATACTTGGAAAATGGTGATTCAGATTGCGATTAGCATTCTCACCGCAATAGCCACTTCGCTCGGCGTTTCAAGCTGCGTGTAAGCAGCAGGAAAGCAGAAAGTAAGATGCAGGAAAGCAGAATGAAATCTGCATGTGATTAGGTTTTGAGATGATTTTATCTACTACAACCGCTCCTCCTATATATATAGGTGGGGCAGTTTATTTATTCCCGCAGGTGTCATTAAGGGTCAGTGTCATGAAGGGTCATTTTCATTTTTCAATCCCCTTTAATCCGGTCATTAAGGTCATCAAGGATTTCGTTTTTTCAAAATATCCCCCAACATCACTCTATCTTATAAAATAAGGTTAAATAAAGTTCGCCCTGCAAACAAAATTCATCCATATAATCACTTTTCTGAATATTTTTTGTATTTTTGCAGAAATTTATCGCCGATATGAGGTTGAACATGGATTATCCTCCTAGTATCTGGTCATAATTAACAAATATAGAATTTCAGAGTATGTTACATAGCAAATATGCACATAAGAATAGTTATGAGGATCCTAAGACATCTGCTGTTTTCGAGAACCTTATGTTGTTGCCAGACAATGTATTTTGGCACATATTAAAGTCTTCTTGTTTTAACAATGCTAAAATGCAGATCAATTCAGGCAGGCTAATATCATATGACTTTTGGCCACACTGGGATAATACTGGTACAGATAATCAAAGCTATGTAGAGCCTGATTTATTTATATCTTTTGAGGAATTAGATGTAATTATTGAGGCAAAATATGGCGATTATGACGGTCAAGGTTCAAGCCAGTGGAAACGGGAATTAACTGCTTATAACAATGAATATGGAAAAGAAGGAAAACCTGTCGTATTCATTGCAGTAGGTGGTAATATGTCAATGAATATTGAAGAAATAAAAGTACGTGGCAAAATGCATTTCATTTTCAAATGTAATTGGCTTTCTTTGCTGATAGCTACCAATAGATATAGAGCTGAACTCAAAAAGATAAGCATACCAGACATGAGTATTTCTGCTACGCTGCGTTTGCTCGATAATATAATACTTGCCTTCAATATCAATGGCGTATATAATATAGACTGGTTTAACTCCATTGCAACCGAAAAGAAAATAATAAATGAGTCCACTTTAAAAAGTAAGGCCTGTTTAAAATGTTTATATTTCATGATAATAATCTTCGATTTATGCTGTTATCTGGAATATTTTTCGTATCTTTACAC